>PBTU01000021.1 GCA_002729295.1 Verrucomicrobiales bacterium
TAATACGTCAGGAAAGCCAAAGGCTTAAACCAAATCGCTCATCGCCAGCTTGGCAAATCACGGGGTTTTCTAAATTTCCTAGGGTGCAGTTCTAAAACTCTCCTGTAAAAAAACCACTTTCGGCAGTGTATTGTCGGCCGATAGTTCGCAAACTAAATGAATCAATGAGTTCAGTCGTAGACAAAAAGAAAGCCACCCGGGCGGGGAATTATTTCATTTCGAATTATCCTCCCTTTTCGTTTTGGTCGGATGATCAGAATGCCCAGGTCGAGGCCGCTTACGATCAACCGTCGAAAGAAGGAGTGCCACTGGGTCTCTATCACCACCTTCCCTTTTGCCGGAGACGTTGTCATTTCTGCTACTTTCGCGTATACACCAATAAGAGCGCGGACGAGATCAGGCACTACCTAGACTCGACGGTAACCGAACTTGAGATGATGGCACGCAAGCCGCTCATCGATGGACGAAAGCCCCGGTTTATTTATTTCGGTGGGGGAACGCCTTCGTATCTCTCGGCGAAGCAGTTGGGAGGGTTGACTGACCGCATGAAAACCATTCTTCCATGGGATGATGCCAAGGAAGTGGCCTTTGAGTGTGAGCCGGGCACCTTGAACCCGGGCAAGCTGGCGGCGATTAAAGACATCGGGGTGACGCGCTTGAGTTTGGGGATTGAAAACTTTGATGACCACATTCTTGAAATTAACGGACGGGCACATCGCTCGAGGGAGGTCGGGCGGGCCTACGAGCGGGCGCAGGCGGAGGGATTTGACCAGATCAATATTGATTTGATCTCTGGAATGATCGAGGAGACCGAAGAGAACTGGCAGCGTAATATTGAAAAGACAATCGAGTATGCGCCGGACAGCGTGACGATTTACCAAATGGAAATCCCGTATAACACGACGATCTACAAGGAGATGAAGGACAACGGAAAACTCGTTGCTCCCGTGGCCGATTGGGAAACGAAGCGTCGCTGGGTCAAGGAAGCTTTCGCGGCTCTTGAGAGCGCGGGTTACACGATTAGCTCGGGTTACACTGCAGTGAAGAATCCGGAGAAGACGAAATTTGAATATCGTGATTCCCTCTGGGGAGGCGCTGACTTGCTCGGATTGGGCGTGGCTTCCTTCTCACATGCGGCTGGACTTCATTATCAAAATCTCACCGAGATTGATGATTATACCAAAGCCATCGAAGCCGGCCAGATGCCGACCAAGCGGAGCTTCCGCACGACGGAAGAGCAGCGCATGATTCGTGAGTTCATCCTTCAGATGAAACTGGGCAGGGTGGACAGCTCCTACTTCGATCGGAAGTTTGGTGTCGACGTTGTGAATCGCTGGAGTGAAGAGCTTGAGCAGCTTGCTGACGAGGGCTTGCTCAATGTGATCGATGGCAAGATTCTCCTCGAGCGTGATGGCTTGTTGTGTGTCGACAACATCTTGCATGACTTTTTCCTACCCGAGCATCGTACTGACCGCATTGTCTAGTGATGGATTTTTCGCAAGAGATCACACGAGTGCTGGAAGCGTCATTGTTGAAGGAGGTCGACTTTGTTCCAGTCAAGCCGGATGACCTTGAGGCGCCTTACCGCGACTTGCTGGATCATGGTCGGGATATGACCTCGACTTTGGCGAAGTTTCATGGCAAGAATATTTCTCTTAAGGTATTGAGGACCAGTCGTATTGGAGATAAATATTTACGCGAAGTGATTCTCTATTCAGGTGAAAAGCCCGTGGAGTATGGCCTGATCGAAGTGCATCTGAATCACTACCGGGATGATTTGCGCGAACGGATCCTGGCGGAAACTGAACCGCTAGGCTGCATTTTGAATGACAGCGAGATTGCCTATGAAAGTAAGCCGGTGGGATTTTTAAAAATCTCATCGGGTGAATTTTCTCCAGACTTTTTTCCCCCGGCGGGTGGCGAATCTCTTTTTGGACGTTATAATAGCCTGTTTGATGAAAGTGACCGGGTAATTGCCCGTATTTTAGAAATTCTACCAAGAGAAAAACCATGATTTCAAAAATAAAAAACGACTGCGATGTTCTTATTATTGGGGCTGGCCCGGCCGGGTCGACGGCTGCGACAATTCTTTCAGGGGAAAAAGGGAAAAAAGTGATCGTTTTGGAGAAGGGGCATTTTCCGCGCTACCACGTGGGCGAGTCTTTGATACCACATTGTTATGACACGCTGGAGCGCATTGGAATGGTGGATCGTCTCAATGGAGCAGGGTTTCAAAGCAAACAAAGCGTGCAATTTGTGAATCCCGATGGTGAGCTCTCTGCGCCGTTCTATTTTTCCAAACACACCGATCATCCCCGGGCGAAAACCTGGCAAGTGGATCGGGCGACTTTCGACACCATGATGATGGAGCGCGCTCGCGAGGCGGGAGCCGAAGTGCGGGAGGGGATCAAAGTCTTGGATTTCTTAGAGGAAGAGGGTGTGGTGATCGGTGTAACTGCGGAGGATGAGTCGGGGAAGGTTTTTGAAGTGCGGGCATCCATGACGATGGATGCGACTGGTCGCGACGCCCTCTTCCAGCGAAAGAAGAAATGGCGGAAGCGTGATCCCAAGCTTAACAAGATCGCGATTTGGACAAATTACAAAGGAGCGAAGCGTGATCCTGGTGTAGATGAAGGTGCGACTACGGTGGCGTATGTGCAGGAGAAGGGGTGGTTTTGGAATATTCCTCTCAAGGATGATATCGTGAGCACCGGGATTGTAGCGGAGAGGGATTACCTTTATCGCGATGGTCGTGATCTCCATGAGATCTATCAACGTGAAATCAAGGAGAACAAGTGGGTGGAAGAGCATCTTTCGGAGGGTGAGCAGATCGGCGAATATTGGGTCACTGGGGAGTACTCTTATCGTGCCGAAAATTGTGCCGCGGATGGCCTGGTGCTCATTGGCGATGCCTTTGCCTTCTTGGATCCGGTCTTCTCATCGGGGGTTTATTTGGCGCTGACCACAGGCTCCCTCGGGGCTGATGCTGTGGCTGATGCTCTGGAGGCTGATGATGCGAGTGCGGAGAGATTTTTGGGTTATGGCGAGCGGGTCTGCAAAGGAATCGAATGGATGCGGAAATTGGTTTACGCCTTCTATGACGAAAATTTCAGTTTCAAGGATGTCGCGATGAAATACGCTGAAGTGAGTCGCGATCTGACCGACTGCCTGATTGGTGATTTGATCGACAAGGATTACGAACAACTTTTTGATCGCGTGAGCGAATTTGCCGAGCTTCCGGAAGAGCTTCCACATGGGAAAACAGTGGCGGGTTCCTCCACAAACTAAGGTGAAGATCACGATCCTAACTGCCGGTACCGGGAGCTACTATTGCGGGGCCTGCATGCGGGACAACGCACTGGTAAAGGCTTTGAGAGTTCTTGGGCATGATGCTCATCTCGTTCCGATGTATCTGCCGATGGAGCTCGATGAAGAGGGGGCAGATGTCGAGACGCCCGTCTTTTTTGGTGGGATCAATGTGTGGCTTCAAGGGAAGTATCGCATTTTTCGGAAGTTGCCGCGTTGGGTTGACCGCTTATTCAATGGTCGCGGGTTGCTTCGGGTCGTGGCGAAAAAGAGCCACATGACCTCGGCCAAAGAGCAAGGTGAAATGACTTATCTCATGCTGAATTTTGAGGAAAGCCATTTGGGCAAGGAACTCGATAAACTGGTGGAGTGGTTGGAGTGCGAAGGGAAGCCTGACGTAGTTGTTCTTTCGAATGCCCTGTTGGGTGGATTGACCCGCGAACTTAAGCGGCGTCTGGGGGCGCCAGTAGTGTGCACTTTTCAGGGGGAAGATTCCTTTCTCGACGGTCTGCCCGAGCCGTGGAAGACAAAGTGTTGGGATGAGATGGGTCTCCGAGTTAAAGAGTGTGATGCCTTGATTTCTCCAAGTCGATTTTTCGCGAAGCTGATGGAGGAAAGACTCGGAGTATCATCTGAAGTGGTTCCGAATGGCATAGATCTTGAAGGATATGAAGTGGGATCGGGAGAGGGGAAAATTGGCTACTTTGCGCGGATGTATCATTACAAAGGCCTGAGCTTGCTAGTGGACGCCTTTATCCATTTGCGAACGAAGTTGGGTGATGAGAAGACGAAGTTCGCAGTAGCCGGAACGATGGGCGGGGGCGACGAGGAGTATGTTGCGGGCTTGAAGAGGAAACTCGGGGAGTATGGGCTGGAGGACGAAGTTTCGTGGCATGCCAACGTGAGCAGGCAAGAGAAAGCGGCTTTTCTGGAAAGTCTTTCGGTTTTCTCGGTTCCGGCGATTTATCCGGAGGGATTCGGGCTTTATTTGGTTGAGGCAATGGCTTGTGGCGTGCCGGTAGTCATGCCGAGGGCTGCGGCTTTTACCGAGATTGTCGAGCCTGCGGAGTGTGGGATTTTGGTGGAACCCGGGAGCGCTGAAGCGCTAGCCAAGGGTTTGCAAACGATCTTAAAGGATTCGGGCTTGCGTAAATCGATGGGAGAAAAGGGTCGGATCGCGGTCGAGGATCGTTATCATGTCGGGGCAATGGCAAAGAGCTTTGAACAAATTTTGCGAAAGGTGGTGGAGAAATGAGCACTTTATTTGAATGGTCTCGTCCGGTGGAGTTTTACGAAACTGATTTGGCGGGGATTGCCCACTTTTCAAATTTCTATCGCTGGATGGAATCGGCCGAGCATGCCTTTCTGCGCGAGCGGGGTATTGAGTTGCACGATGGTGAGATCGGATGGCCGCGGGTGAATGCCTCCGCGGATTTTAAGAAGCCAATTAAGTTTGGTGACCTGGTGCGAGTGCGGGTTACCGTTTCCGAAGTGCGGACCTGTTCGGTATGTTACTCCTTTGAGTTTTTCGTGAATGATGACGACATCGTGCGCGCAACCGGCGAGATGATTTCGGTTTGCGTGAACCTGGCGACGATGAAGGCGATGGAGATTTCCGAGGACATCCGGGCCAAGTTGGAACAATAGGGGTGGTCAATCGCGGGATGTTGAGCCATTCTTTGACCTCTAAGATCGATGACTAAAAAAAATTCTATGAACTGGGTAACTTTTGCGCTGATGACGGTGGCCTTTTGGGGGCTATATGGAGTGTTCCTTCACAAAGGAGCAATGGGAATGGCTGATCCGCAATTCGGTCGCTACAAAGCGTTTTTGGTAGTGGGGATCGCCTATTTCTTAGTGGCGGTATTGGCTCCTTTGATTCTTTTGAAAATGTCAGGGTCGGATCTCAAGTTGCCCGGCCCGGGCTTCAAATGGTCCTTGATTGCCGGAGTGGTAGGAGCGCTCGGAGCGCTTGGGGTTCTGCTGGCTTTTGGGAAAGGCGGTCCACCCTCCGCAGTGATGTCGATCATCTTTGCGGGCGCTCCGGTAGTCAATGCTGTGGTTGCTTTAAGTATGCATCCACCGGCAGGGGGATTGGGAGCCTTGCGTTGGCAGTTTTTTGCCGGGATTGTTTTGGCCGCTGTGGGTGGCTGCCTGGTCACCATGTATAAAGATCCTAAGCCAGCCAAGGCGGCGGAAGAAAGCGCTACGGTTGCGAAGCCGTAAGGGGCAATACTTTGCCCTGATTATTTGAGGCGGTGACGTTCTACTAACTTGGGTGTGGGTTTGACCGGGGTGGGTGGATTCTGAGTACTGAAATGAAAAGAAATTACGGTAATGATCATTGGGGTGAGTAGTTTTATGACTCGGGGGTAAGGCCCGGAGAGAGGTTTTTCGTCTGAAGAGATTTTCTCATGTGGAGTGAAAACATCGTCTCGCCGCGGGGAGGTGCTTGTCTTACTCTGGTTTCAAGAAAGGGAGAGCATGGATTTAAAAGACCTGAATAAAGAGAAAGATCAGGCCTACCAAACGAGAGGTCGGGTGGAGCTTGAAGGTCCGAGTGAGAATCTCATTGAGGGAGCTACACAACTAGAAGAACGATGGGAGGCTACACAGTCCGGATTGCCCAAATTGATGGTGATCTCAGTTATCGGGGGTTTGGTTGGGGTAGTGTTGGCGATGGTGATTTTTTATCGAATGTCTGTAAATCCAGCTGAAGAGAATCCCAGGTCCGAGCCTGAACTTGTCGTGGTTGAGGAAGTCAATTTCATCGAGCGTTCGACCACAAGCGAAGTTCATCAGGCAGTTGAAAAAACGGTGAGGGGATTTATGGAGGCGAAGTCCAATATGGAGCGGTGTCTTTATGTTCTGGGTGGCGATCGTTTGAAAGAGACGATGGATGAGTTTTATGCGCGCTATGGATCGGCGAGTCAGCCGCAGGGATTTGGGGAAATGCGGAAACCTGAGCCGGGGGCATTCGAAGGGGAAACCATTATGTTTGCCCTGGCGGTTGACCGAAGCGGAAAGAAGGCGTGGATGTATAGTTTGTTTCCGAGGGGCGATGGCATGAAGATCGATTGGGAAGCCTCGGTGAGTTACGGCGAGTATTCCTGGCCGCGGTTTCTTCGGGAAAAGCGGAAAGAGAAAACACAGATGCGGGTGTATTTGCAACGTCTGCCGAGTTTTAAGGCGACGAGGAAATTGCCGAACGAAGCGGATGCTTATGAAGTGACTGCTTTTGGCGAGACACAGATCGAAGTGCTCTACGTGGCGAAGGAAAGTGAAGTGAACGAAGCCTTGCAGGCCGTCGTTCCTGAGAAGTTGAAGCACCCGGTGAATCTTTTTCTGAGTTGGAATGAGAAGGGAGAACTGCAAGCCGACGAATTCATCCACAATTTATGGGCTACTCCGGAACGCAAAAAAAACGAGTGAGAAATCCTCACTCGCTTAATTGAAAATTTCGTTTGAAAATCTGATCTATCGTTTGCGTCTTTGGGTAGCGAACCCGAGAGTCACGAGGGTAAGAAGCGTGGTGGATGGCTCTGGAATTAGATTAAGATCGTAACCAATGACGTCAATGGCATCGAGGTCGAGCTGACTGAGGATGTTGATTTGCCCCGAAGGGTTGGCTGTGGGGTCGAAAATGCCAAGGCCAAGGTTGTCTTTCCAGTGGCTGGCTTGCCGGCCGTCGCCATTGAAGCTTCCGGTTGAGAAGGGCGCAATGTTGGTAGTGCCTCCGTCGAGGGAGTAGTAGGGTGCTCCTCCGGTGGCCAGGTCCAATTGCCCCGGTGCGTTGTAGCGGAAGAGATCGGCAACAGTGACAACGGCAAAGGCGTTCAAGTCCTGGGGACTGAAGGGGCCTGCGCCATGGCTTGCGTCGACGGAATCGACACCACTTCGGAAGCCCAAGGCGTGTCCGATTTCATGAACGGTGACTCCTACAAAGTCCTGAAGGCCCGCCCCGACACCGTCGGATTGATCATAATCCCAGTAAAAGGAGGAATTAAAAGCGATACCTGCGTCGTTGCCAGAGCTGTTGGCGCTAATGAGGCCAAGAGCTTTGGCGTTGGCAGTGTTGACGTCGAGGAACTTGTTGTTGTTGGAGGCGTTGCTGTCGATGATGACGTCTCCGTTATTCGTCGAGCCGGTAACGTTGGTTCGGAACGAAAGAGAGGGCCCAGTCGGGAGATTGGCGATTGCGGTGAGATCGTTGGCGGAAGGAGCTGTTTCGGCAATTAAGGCGCCCCTAACTGCAGTATAAGAGGGGGTAACGAGAGATCGGCTGGTTGAGGCCAGGACGGAGGTCCCAAATGGATTGCCATTAATGTCACTGTCGTCGAAACGGATGTCCAAATTGACCTCTATATTGTTGATGATCAGTCCTTCCCAAATTGCTGTAGCGTCCTGAAAAGCCTGAAGAGCGGCGGCATTCATGCCACCCGGGGTGATGTCGTTAAGGTTGAAAGTGATGGCTTGGCTGCCAACTGGAATCAGCGCCACAGCGGAAATGACGCCGATTTTGGGAAGAGGATGAATAGGCATCAAAAGGTATTTATAGAACGGGAAAAAGGGCTCAAGGAGAATTGTAATTAATTACCGGTAGATTTTTCCTAGCGCTTATTCTTTGGGAATTTGGGGCTACCACCACCGTAGGGCTGGGCATCAAAGTCGAAGGCTGGACCACCGTTCCTGGGGTCCCGGGACTTGGAGAGTTCCGTGGCGAGGAGGGCCTGGTATTTCTTGAGAAGCTCGGGTTTTTTGGCCGCAATGTTGTTGAGCTGATCGGGATCGGTTTTGAGATTGAACAATTCGTCGGCCGGACGCTTGGCGAAGGAAAGATCGTAGAAGCGTTGATATTCGGGAGAGTCGTCCTTTTTGTCGATGAGGTAGGATTTGGTCGGCCCGTTGTCGGTATCGCCATACCAGGCGTCTTTGATCGCGGCCCTCTGCCAGTTGGGAGTTCCGTTGGGCCAGCGGCCGGTTGCGTAGTTGCGGATATAGAGATACTGATGGTCGCGATAGGCGCGAGAGGGATAGCCGCCCATGTCGGGGGCCTCCTGACTCGGGACGTGGCGTTCTTTTCCGGTGAGAATGAAGGGGCGGAGTTCCATGTCGCCTCCTCCGGTGAGCGCTGGGAGGAGGTTTTTGCCGGTCATGTCTTTTGGTACGGGCACTCCGGCAGCGGCGAGAAAGGTGGGAGCGAGGTCGGTAAGGGAGGCGAAGTTTTGGAAGACCTTTCCGGGTTTAATTTTTCCGCCCCAGCGGATGGCGAGAGGAACGCGCGTGCCACTGTCGTAGAGGTTCGACTTGCAGCGTGGAAAGGGCATGCCGTGATCGCCGGTGATGACGATGATGGTGTTGTCGAGTTCACCAATCTTTTCGAGTTGGGCGATGGCCTTTGCGACATCTGAATCGAAGCGCTGCACTTCGAAATAGTAATCCGCAACATCGCTACGGATTTCCTCGTCATTGGGGAAGTGTGGGAAGACCTTGACCTTTGAGATGTCCATGCCGGACTGTTTTCCAGATCCTTTTTTGTAGCCGCGATGCGGGTCGCTGGCACCGAGCCAGAAGCAGAAGGGTGTGTCTTTGTTGGGTCGCTCGGCGAGGAAAGCCGGGAAGCCTTTTTTGTAAACCTCTCCCGCGGGGTGGTCTTCGAGGAATTTCCCCTTCAGTTTTCCAGGGCCGAATGACTTGCGCCATGAACCGGTGTGATAACCGGATTTTTTGAGAAGACGGGCGTAGGTTTCCACCGATTGTGGAAGGGTCCCGTAGAGATTGGCCCCGGCTCCGAGTCGCCAGTGCCATTGTCCTGTCATCAGAGAATTTCGGCAGGGAGTGCAGGAAGGTGAGGAAACGTAGGCGTTCTGGAAGAGGGCTCCTTCCCTGGCGACGCGATCAAAGCTCGGCGTCTGCACCACGGTGTCGTTCGCATAGATTGAGGCATGCGGCCACCCCCAGTCGTCGGCGATGCAGAATAGGATGTTAGGCCGCTTGTCAGCGTGGCAGGTGAGGGTGAGGAGAAGGAAGGTGAAAAGTTTCATGTCGGATCGACTTTCTACGTGCTCTGGAGTGCTATCCTTGCGCCGCTTTCTCGAAGAGTCTTCGCGTGAGGACTACCGCGAAGAGGGAAATAAGGGTGCCGTATATGACATCGATGGGCCGATGTTGCCAGGTGACAACGATAGAAATAATTCCCAAGGATAATAGGGGAAGGAGCCAGAAGAACCACCGGGAGTTTTGTCGGAGGAGAATGCAAAACACGGAGATCGGGGTGATGACGTGGCCGCAGGGGACGATGCAGACCGGATTGTCGACGGAGACCATTTCGCGGTAGACATGACTTTGCCAGTTCCCGGGGATCGGAGGCCGGATCATTTCGGTGGGATAGAAATACCAGATGCCTCCAACGACGAGGAAGGCGATGGTGATCGAGACGAGGTATTGATAAAAGTCACGTTGCTCTCTGATGAACAGAGAGAGGCAACCCGGGACGACAAGCATTCCCAGATAGGGAATTGCAAGAAGAGGCCAGAAAGGAATCCATTCTGGCATCGTGACCGGATCGTGGACCAAGTTCTCACGATGATTGATCATGAGGTAGACCGCCATCAGAGCACCACCGACCGCAGTCAGGAGAATGGTGCGATAGATAATCTGAATCATAAATTACCGGCAGCGCTCATGAGTATAGCGAGGATCGATTTACGACACCACGACCGCTTTTTCATCTTGGCTGGTCAGGACACCTATCTCTGCCACAATGTTGGCTCCGTTGGCGAAGAGGATTTCCTGGGCGTCTTGGAGGTCGTCTGGTTTGACGGCGAGGAGTAGGCCGCCAGAAGTTTGGGCATCGGCGAGGAGGATTTGTGTTTCTTCCGAAACGTTGTCGGCGAAGGTGGTGAACTCCTTGGCGAGTTCGAGGTTCTTGCGGCTTCCACCGGGGACGTGGCCTCCCGTGATGAATTCCATGACAGCGGGATCTATGGCTGGAACAGCCGAAGAATCAATGCGAGCAGTCACGCCGGATTCGCGGCAAAGGTGGCTAAGGTGTCCGAGAAGCCCAAAGCCGGTCACGTCAGTGCCGGCGCGCGTCATGCCCACGGTGGCGAGGGCGGAACCGGGGGTGTTGAGTTCGGCCATTTGCTTGGAGACTTTTTCTTCCAGCTCTGCTGAGGCGAGACCTTTACGAATCGCGGTGGAAATGATCCCGGTGCCGAGTGGTTTGGTGAGGAGGAGGTGATCGCCGGGCTTGCCGCCGGTGTTGGCGATGGTGCGGTGCGGGTTGACCAAGCCGGTCACGGAAAGTCCATAGAGCGGTTGGGGATTGAGCACAGTGTGGCCACCGGCGAGGGCGCATTTAGCTTCGGCCACCTTGTCGGCTCCCCCGAGGAGGATTTGGTTGATGACGTCGAGTGAGAGTTCATCGGTGGGGACGGCCACGATGTTCATCGCGGTGATCGGCCTGCCTCCCATGGCATAGACGTCGGAAAGGGAGTTGGCGGCCGCGATTTGCCCGAAGAGGTAGGGGTCATCGACGACCGGCGTAAAGAAATCGAGGGTTTGCACAATCGCGACCTCTTCCGAAATTTTATAAACGGCGGCGTCGTCCGAGCTGGCGGAACCGATAAGGAGATTGGGGTCGGAGATATTGGTGATGCCACGCAGAACCTGCGTGAGTTCGGCTTGGCCGAGCTTGGAGGCTCATCCTCCGCAGGAGGATAATTCTGTCAGGCGTTTGATGTCTTCGCGACTCATGGGGGCAGAATAGACCACCTTTGGGATTTGAGAACCCCAGAAGGTGAAAATGTCAAAGAATGTTTTTTTGATTTTTCTGATGTTTTTCGAATCGATTTGAAACGGACCGTTTAAGCAGCGGGGACAAGACAATATTATGAAAATAATCCTATAATTCTGTCTCCTTGCCATGATCTCTCTGGGGCGCGTTTCCTGTGACGATAGCCATGTCAGGCTTGCGGGTGAGGCTCTCGACCACATGGATGAGTCCATCTAAGAGAAGATGAAGGAGCACATCGAAGATGTTACCGAGAAGGTGCGGAGCATCATGGGTAAATTGACGACCTCGGCAAAATCACTCCAGAGCTCATGGAGGCACTGAGTGAGGTCATGCCCGGCAGCCCGTCATCGGGCATCAAAAGTAAGGCTTTCGACGAGATTTGATTAGATTGCTCTCCGAGGAATGGGGGTTGAGTGCGGGCGGGAATTAGGATTCACTCATATCCCACATGAAACAAGCTGTCTCCCCAGGCCAATTATCGGTCGTTGTGCCGATGTATAATGAGGCGGGGACGCTAAGTGAGGTGCTCGAAAAGATCCTCGCGCAGGAGATGGTGGGTGAGGTGGTTTTGGTGGACGATGGGTCGTCGGACGAGACCGCGGCCATTGCGCGTGGCTGGGAAGGAAAGGAAGAGCGGGTAAGCTTTATTCAGCACACCCATAATCAGGGGAAGGGAGCGGCTTTGCGGACGGGTTTCGCCGGAGCGACCAAGCCCTATGTCATCGTGCAAGATGCCGATCTGGAATATGATCCGGTGGATTTTCAAAAAGTGATTGCGCCCATCGCGAATGATGAGGCCGATGTTGTTTATGGATCCCGGTATTTGAAAAAGGACACCCGGACGGTCTTGCGATTCTGGCATACCATGGGAAATCGTTTTTTGACGCTGTTCTCCAACATGATGAGCGATTTGCACGTCACGGACATGGAGACTTGCTACAAAGGATTTCGGCGTGAAGTGATTCAGGCCATACCGATTAAGGAAAACCGTTTTGGTTTCGAGCCCGAGGTTACCGCGAAGCTGGCCAAGATGAAACTCCGTGTGATGGAAACTTCGGTGGCGTATTATCCGCGGAGTTACGACGAGGGGAAAAAGATCGGGATGCGTGATGGCTTTCGCGCGATCTGGTGCATCTTTCGTTACAATGTTCTGGATCGGGACGTGGCCGAATGGAAGTTCGCTGACGATGAGTGATCGCACAAAGGGAGGATTGGGCCAGTGGTTTTGGGTCTGCTGGGGCGTGGCCATGGCGTGGAGTCTTTATCGGGCTCTCTTTAACGAAGCGTGGATTCTTGATGACGAGATCGCCCATTACATGATCTCGAAAGATGTCTGGAGTGATCCGCGTGAGCTTTGGCATCCTTGGAGCCGACCGGGGCGGAACATTCTGCAATTCATCCCGGCTTACTTTGGTCTCACGGCGGCGCGGCTTTGGACACTGGCCTTGGCGGGCTTTGCGATGTGGCTGACGGGTCGCGAAGGAAAGCGCCTTGGCATGGTTGGCTTGTCAATCCTGCCGCTCTTAATGGGATTCCAGTGGTGGTTTCCGGAGCTGAGCTATCCTGTGCTGACGCAGACTCCCTTCATGGTGGTGTGGATTTCCGGAGTTTTTCTCGCGATGCGTAAGAAAATGGCATGGGCCGCTTTGTGCTGGGGATACCTTCCTCTGGTACGGCATGAGGGAATCGCGTTGTCGGCTCTGTTTGGGCTTTGGATTATTTTTGCACCGGGTGGATTCGCGCGGCATTTGCTGAAGGGGAAATGGAATGAGGCCTTAAAGGTTTTTCCGAGAGCGGCGTGGTTGGGCTTTTGCACCTTCCTGCCCTTGATTGTGATGAACGTCGCGACCGGGTTGATGCGTGGTGAGTGGCCGTTGATGATGTTCTTTGAATCGAAGCCAACAGAGTATTATGGCTCGGGGCCGATTTGGTTGTACTTAAAGCACCTCGCAACCGGTGCGGGGATTCCGGTGGTTTTGTTGATGATTTTTGGAGCCTTTCAAAAGTGGCGTCACCTCGACTGGAGCCTCTGGTTGTGGGCGACCTACCCGGCGTATTTGATCATGCATAGCTTGATCTATTGGAAGGGGCTTTTTGCTTCGGGGGGATACTATCACTTCATCATGCCAATGGCTCCCTTTGTGGCTTTAGTGGCGCTTCGGGGGTTCAATGGGTTGTGGCAGAAGTATGGTATCAAGCCCGCTGCGGCTGCTCTGGCAATTGTGGTGGTGACCGGACTGATGATGCCCCAACAACAGTGGGGTGTTTCTGATAATCACATTCCGGGATTGCCCGTTCTCAATGCCAGCTTGAAACCAATTGCGCCGCCGATGAAGCAGAGTCGCTTTGGTCAGGGAGTGAAGGAGGCCAGCGAGTGGGTCATTGAAAATGCCGGTGAGACCGAGGTGCTCAATCATCACGCGGCGGCTTCGTTTTGGCTCTATGAGACCGAGGTGAAAAAGTTGGAAGCTTGGGGCGGATATACTCCCGAGTCACTGGAGCTGTGCTCGGGGACCTTGCTGATTTGGGATGCTCACTACTCGGTGCAGGAAGCCTTCGGGTTTACTCCCGAGCGACTTCAAACAGCAGGCTGGGAAGTGGTCGAGACCTTCGCCTACAAATCGGTGAGGATTTACCGGAAGAAGTAACTATCTACTTTTTCTCAAACTTCGAGAAGTAGCGTTCGGCGGCGTCGGGGAAATGCTTCTTGAGTGCCTGGTCCCATTGTTCGGGATTCTCGAGATTGAGGGAGCCATCAGATCCGGTGATATCGTCAAGGGAAATGGTGTCGGGGAGTTGGGTGGCCCAGGGGTTCTCCCAGCGGAAGGTCGCGGTGTAATCGCCGCGATGCCAGGCCATTGCGATACCCATGATGCCGCAGTAGGAGGTGATGTTGATTTGCGTAGCTTCCTCGTCGCGGGTTTTGAGAAGGGAATGTCCGGGGAGTGAGGAGAAGGTGGACTCGGGATAGCCGAGGTGGTCGAGGAGTGATGGAAGGACGTCGAGGTGTGAGGCGCTGATTTGGTCGGGAGCTTCGGTGCCTTTGGGCCACTTGATCATGAGAGGAACGGCAGTTTGCTCGGCCTCGACCGATGAACAATGGAACCACGATCCGTTTTCTTGGAATTCTTCGCCGTGGTCGCCGGTGACAATGATGATGGCATCGGCATAGCGGCCCTCCTCTTTTAGGAAATCGACGAAGCGAGAGATCTCGTGATCGGTCCAAGCGATGGCGTTGAAGTAACGACGACGGACGCGTTCAATATCCTCATGAGTCGGATAAGCGTGGAAGCCGCCCGATGGTTCGTAGTCGCTATACGGCGGGGTGAAGGAATCGTGCCATGAGTAATCGAAGTGCGGCGTGTCGTAGGCGAGAAGATGGAAGTTGCCGCTGGAAGGTGCGTCGCGAAGGGCCTCCATCGTTTCTTCAAGGTTCTGGCGCTCCCTTTCGGCGTAGGGGAGATTTTCGAAATTAGAGCCGTTTGGTGCGCTTTTGAGAACGCTCAATTCGTGGGGCGAGCCAAAGTTAGTCGAGCCCATTCCGAGGTAGGAAAGGTCGCAGATGGTGCGGGCCTCAAGATTGAAGTTGGACTTCTTGAGGATCTCGATGAAGGGAGAGGCGGGGAGGTCTTTTCCGTCGCGAATAGTCTCCATGGCGTCACCCCAGAAGGGCGGGAGTTGTCCATTGAAAACGGAGAACCAGGAGAGGTGGGTCGCGTTGGAACCGGCCCAGGTTTTGCCAAGTTGCTGACATTCTTGATCGCGAAATTTCGTTAGGAAAGGCGCGTGCGTCTCTGAGATGGCATCGGCACGGACGGATTCGAGCATGAAAAAGAAAATGTCCGGTTGCGAGGTGGCGTGGGTTGAGATGTCTGGTCGGACTGGTTGCCTCCAGGTCGCACGATAGGAAACGACTCCGGGCTCCGGTTTGATCGGAGTGAGATGAATCTCATAGGAATTGTGTTCCATCCGAAGAGCCTTGCGCGACTTCCACGCGAAGCCGGAGGCCTTTTCCACGGCGATGCCTCCCCAGGTCAGTCCGAGAGTGAGGACGATGAAGGCTGGTTTGAAGTTCAGACGAGGCGAGGTCTTTTTCGAGAGACGGAAGCTGGCGTAACAAAGTCCACAGAGAACGGCTCCGAAAATCAGGAGCGCAGCGATGACGACCGCCGGCGAGTGATGAATACCACCGGCAGCGAGTTGGCGGGCGATGTCGATGGGGCCGTCCTCGTCGATCTTATTAATGACGAAGCGCAGGGAGTTTTTCCAAAAGATGATGGCGAGGGCGTCGGATCCAAGAAAGCCCGGGATGAGGGCGGGGATGACCCAGGGGAGCATGCGAAGTTTGCGTGGTGCCGAGAGGCTGGCAATGCGCGCGCCGATCCAGATTAAGGAGAGTACGATGAGTGCGGTGAGGATGCGTCCGGCGGCAGCGGAGACAAATTCCCCGATACCGAGCGGGAGATTCATCAGGACGAGAATGTTGTGTATCGAATAGATAGCGAGGCTGAGAACAAACCAGACCCAGTTGAAGGGATTGGGCGTTTTCCACCAGGAGCGCAGCGTGGAGATTGGATTGACGCGGTTGATGAGAAACCACAACCAGCCACCCAAGGTCGCGCCGATGAGGACGTGCCGCATCGCGATGGCGAGATTGTCCGCAAAGCGTCCGGGATCGAGAATCCACGAGGCCCGCCACTCCGGTTTGACGAAGAGAAGGAGGTAGGGGAGGAGTGCGGCAAGGATTCCGCCTCCCCAGAAAAGGAAGTGACCGGGACGGTCTCTGACGTTGCTGGCTTCCACGGGGTCGAAAAACTAGGGTTATTCCCCCGAAAATTCAACCTTTCCGGCTCGCGGAGTTTGTAATCCGTCGATGGCGGGCAGGAGCTTGAAGCGGCGGATGGTGGTATTTATTGATTGGATCGGTGTTGGTGAATTGAGGGCACGAGGATTCCGGACCCATGGCATGCTCGCAAGAAACGCCGGGGGCGATTTTGTTGAAGGAAAATGATCATTATTTCTCGAAGACGAGAAATTTCCTGCAGACGAAGTTTACCATGGCCGAGGAAATGACGAAGGAGAGGTGGGCCATGGTGTTGGGGACGCCGAAGGATGCGACGAGCCAGACGGGGAGGATTTCTCCGATGGAGAAGCTGAGAAAGGAGAGAATGGTGAAGAGAGAAACTTCCTTGGAGTTGTTGTGACGACCAGGGGTAAAGACGAGCCAGCGGTTGAGGCCGTAGGCGGCGAAGTTGGAGGGGAGGAAGGCTGCGAAGTGAAGGTAGGGCAGATATTTCGCACGGGTGTCCTTGGGGAGGTCGGAGCCCAGGTAATCGGGGAAGAGGGCTTCACCGGAGTAGGCGACGGCGAGGAAAACGAGAAGCGAGAGGACACCGCAAACGCCGTATTTTCCGAACTGAATCAGAAAGGGCGTGTCGCGGCTGAGGAGAGTCCTCTTGAAGCCGTGTTCCCGGAGGTGGGACCAGGCTTCGCCGATCAGGCGGGCGATCATGGGGTGGTGTGCAAGAGGGAATCGGTGGGGCCGATTCGAGCGAGGACGGCTTTCTGGGCGTGGAGGCGGTTCTCGGCCTGCTGGAAGATGGTGTCGGCGTGGAGTTCGAGAATTTCCTCGGTGATTTCCTTCTCTCGGTAGGCAGGAAGGCAGTGGAGGACAATGTGATCGTCGACACAATGAGTGAGGAGCTCGGCGTTGACCTGATAGGAGCCGAAGAGCGCTTCTTTTTCGGTCTGGCCTTCCTGTCCCATGGAAAGCCAGACGTCGGTGTTGATGACGTGGGCGTCTTTGGCTGCTTTGACTGGATCGGTGGTGAGAGTGACGTTTGGCGCGTTGAGGTTCGTCATGTATTCTTCGGACGGGAGACAGGATTTAGGCGCAGCGACGACCAATTCGAATTCGAGATACTTGGCAGCCCACATCCAGGAGCGAGACATGTTGTTGTCCCCGTCGCCGATGAAAACGATTTTCTTGTCATTCCAGCCACCGATTTTTTCGCGTATGGTGAGCAGGTCGGCGAGAATCTGGCAGGGGTGCTCTTCGTCGGTAAGGGCATTGATGGTCGGAATGCCGGAGAATTTGGCGAAGTCGACGACGTCCTTTTGGTCATAGGTCCGGATAACGGCTCCGTGCACCATGCTTCCCAGAACGCGTGCGGTATCTTTAATCGGTTCGCCCCGTCCGAGTTGAATGTCATTCTTGGAGAGGAACATGACACTGCCTCCGAGTTCGCGAATGCCGACTTCAAATGAGACCCGCGTGCGGGTGGAGGCTTTGGTGAAAATGATGGCCCAAGTTTGTCCGGCGAGAGGCTGGGATTTATGCGCGCCCCGGGTTGCTTTGAGCTCCGCGGCGAGGTCGAGAAGATAGTCGATCTGCTGTGCGCCGGATTGTTCGATGGAAAGGAGATTCATGGGAAAGCCGGGAGTTTGGGGTGGGTTCGCGAGAAATTCAAGTTTTGCTTGAACGAGATTTTGCGAGAGATTTCAGGGTAGTGGAGCGCGAGAAAAAGATGGTTTTGTTCAACTTTGATTTGTATGCTCGAGGCGTTGTTTAGGCTAGTTTGGTTTGGTGGGTCAATCAGTTGGGGTGTCCCGACTTGTTGGTTGGCTTCCGAGGAAGAGTATGCGGAGATGGTCTTGATCTCACCCTCAGAGTCGACCTATCGCACGGTGACGGGAGTGCCGATTTTCCTGGGGGATCGCTTTGTGAATTTCGATCGAATCGTGAGCATTAAGGAGCCACTTTTGATCGTGCATGGGACGGTTGAAAAGGCGATGCCGCCCGCGCATGGCAAGAGCTTGTTTGGACTTTCGCCCTCTGTGGAAAAGGAGTTCTTCTCGATAAACGGAGGACGCCAAAACGGTCTCCTCATCGTGGCGTCCAATGAAACTTTAGCGGCCTTGGATTGATTGGCCGCGAGGGGGAATGAAGAGTCTTACTTGTTTTCGAGAATCGCCTGGAGCTCGTAGGTGCGTTTTGTCTTCGGCGTTCCCGGACCATTGTATCCGAGGAGGCGGAAGGATTTTGGAGCGAGCTTCCTCTCTTTAAGCGATGCTTCGAGAGCAGCTTTGGCTTTCTTCATGTTGGTGTCGTTGTCGTCGCCCATCCACGTGTAGCTGAGGACTTTCTCAGGCTTGATATCCTCGACGGCGATTTTGCTCCCATCAGCTCCAGTGGTTCCGACTTCAGTGTTTTGGTAGAGGAAGGCCATGGAGGCGCGCTTCATCTTATCATCTTTTTCTTCCAGGGCCATTTCGACGGGAGCAGTCATGGGGATATCTTTCTTTTTGATGTGCCCGAAGAGGCGCCAGAAGGACATGGTGTTGCCGCCTCCCCGGGTGATGGCGGCACGGTACTTTGGGTAGGATTTTTCGGCAACCTGGTTGAAGGGACCAGGCTGGGGCCAGCCTTTTGGAAGGGGGGCTTCAGAGCTGTAGGAGGGAGTCACCGGGTTCTGGGCGTTGATCGCGCAGGAAGTGAGGAGCATGAAGGCGAAAAGTTTTTTCATCGGAAGTGGAAGTACACACCGATCTCTTCATCCGCAAGGGGTTATCTTTCGGGGCAGTTGTAATCGCTGCCAGAGTATTTGGACGATTTCTTTTTCGTTAGGAAAAGAATCATCGTGAGGATGACGACCGTGAGGGCCGCTGGAGTTTGCCAATCCATCAGGAATAGCCTATGAGTTTGCCGACTTGGTAGTTGGTCAGGGCGGAGAGGTCGGTATTCTTATTCTAGGTTGCCGTCGCAGGCGCACTGTTGATTCGCAATAATCAAGGGTGTTTTCTCAGTAAAGATATGGCGTATCTGCTCGGATTGGGGAGCAGATGCGCTAGTCGTTCTTTAAGACACGGTAATATTTTTTGCTCCGCGCAGAAGCCGAGCCAAGTGGGTCGCTAAATCCTGCTTCCCCGTCCTGCCAGTCGCTTGTGGTTCCCTCGCTTGGGAGAGCGGGGGTGACGTTCATCCAGTCTACCATATTTGTGGCAGTTTGGATGGTGTAGGAGGCGTCGACCTCGGATGGGAAGGTCAGGGTGATTGTTGCTCCAGGGCCTCTGGTGAGGGTGATGTAGGAGACTTCGTTTTCAGGTGCTGGGGCGATCAGGCTCCATCCAATGTCCTTAATTGCCGCAACATCGAGATTGGTGATTTCGAACCGTTCGCCGTGAATGATCCCGGGGATGAAGTTGAGAAGGTCTGGGGACGAGGGAGGTGGTGCAGTCGGGCGGGCCTGGAAGAGGAGGGGCTGTTGGGCATCGGGGCCCACGGTGCCAACGTAATTGGGGTTGCCGCCGCTGAAGATCTTGGAGTTGTAGAATCCCCTGGCGAAATATCTTTTCTGAGGACCTTGCAATTCCAGACTGTCAATGACGCCGCCATTTTCGGCCTGATACGTCGCGAGGGTGAATGATCCGCGGTAGTCCGAGTTGACGATGGATTTGGTCCAATCGGTGTAAAATAGTCCGACGCCGAGAGCGTGTCCAATCTCAGCCAGGGCGACTGAGTAGAAGTCCTTGGTGTCTCCGGGGACCTCTGTGGTGTGATCGAAGTGCCATTTTCTTTCGAGGGTGTTTGGATCAGCGTCCGAATTTTCATTGGAGTTAAAAGAGATGGAGGATCCCCAAGTGGGTAGGCTTAGGTTTCCGTTGTTAAATCCGCGATTGAGAAAGCTGTCCGGGTCGTTGATGACAGCGTCGTAGTTGTAGCCGATGAGTCCTCCGGTCAGAGCGTCTTCCGGAAGGCTACGACCTCCAACATAAATGACGAAGGTATCGGCGGGAATCGAGATGCCATTGCGATATTCATTGGCAGGGGGTCTCAAGCCAGGGCTGACCAATGAGTCTGTCCCGGGGGATGCGGCCGAACTTGCTTCGTAGACATCAAAAATTGCTGTTTGGTTTTGGCCCCCGGCGGTGAAGGTGGACGGATCAGGGAAAGAGAGGCGAATGTCAGCGGTGGGGTGATCGTTTACAAAGACAGGCTGAAGTGTCTGGGTGATGATTGCGCTCCAGCGGGATGCGGCGGCTTCAAGAGCGGATCTGGCCTTGGTTGCTCCGGTGGCGCCACCGGGGTTTCCAGAGGCGGAGAAGAAATTATTGGAGTCCAGACTGTAGTCTATTTGAATGGTCAGAGCATTCAAGGGGAGGCAGATGGTGGCAAGGAGAGCGGTGAAGCGCATGACGGAGTTGTGACAAGATCAGGGATAAGGAACAATCACGAAAACACATTCGCTGGTAGCTGGGAGTGATTTGAGTGTCGAAATTGATTACAGCATCATTCCTTTAAAAATGGGCCGCCAAATTGCGTGAGAAGAAAATTTAAGCAGGTGACGGTCCGCCATAGAGAATATTCTTGCTTGCTCCGTCCTGATAGGATCGGAAGTTCTCGATGAAAAGATNGGCGAGGTTTCGGGCATTTGCGTCGTAGTCNCCCGAATTGCNCCAGCATTNCCNGGGGATCAAGACGNNCGAGGGCACTTCGGGGCACTCNGAGATCATNTCGAATCCGAAGACNGGATCGGTTTTCGTGGGGGCGGTAGCGAGTTTGCCNTTGTAGATTGCTTNAACGATAGCGCGGGAGTATTTNANTTTGATCCGCTCTCCTTCACCATAGCNCCCGCCGATCCAACCGGTATTGACGAGCCAGACATTGANATCGTGNTCCTTCATTTTTTCGGCGAGGAGCTCGGCATAGCGGGATGGGTGCATGACAAGAAAGGGGGCGCCAAAGCAGGCCGAAAAGGTGGCCTCTGGCTCGGTCACACCCATTTCAGTTCCGGCAACCTTGGCGGTGTATCCGGAGATGAAGTGATACATGGCTTGGGAGGGGTTGAGTCTGGCAACAGGGGGAAGGACACCAAAGGCATCGCAGGTGAGGAAGATGAGATCTGTGGGATGGCCGGCGAGGCAGGGGAGTTGGGCATTTTTGATGAATTCGATGGGATAGGCTCCGCGGGTGTTCTGGGTGATGGAGGTGTCGTGAAAATCGACGACGTAGTTTTTATCGTGGACGACATTTTCAAGGACGGCACCGTAGTGGAGGGCATTAAAGATGTCGGGTTCGGTTTCCTGGCTAAGATCAATGGCTTTGGCGTAGCACCCGCCTTCGATATTGAAGATGCCTTTGTTGGTCCAGACATGTTCGTCGTCACCTATGAGCTTGCGGTTCGGATCGGCGGAGAGGGTGGTTTTTCCGGTGCCGGAGAGCCCGAAGAGGACGGCGCTGCGATTTGATTCGGGGTCGGCCGTGGCGGAACAGTGCATGGAAAGGTGTCCCTTCAAGGGCATGAGGTAGTGCATCAGGGTGAAGACTCCCTTTTTCATTTCACCGGCATATTCCGTTCCCAGAATGACCATTTCCTGATCCTCGAAGCAGACGTCGATGGAGGTCTTGGAGGTCATGCCTTCGGTGAGGCGGTTGGCGGGGAATCGTCCGGCATTGTAAATCGTAAAATCAGGTTCTCCAAAGTCTGCCAATTCTTCCGCTGTGGGAGTGATGAGCATGATCTGCATGAAGAGGGCATGGTAGGGGCGGGTGCAGATGACGCGGACCTTGATGCGTTCGTCGGGATCCCATCCGGCAAAGGCGTCGATGACGTAGAGGTGTTCGCAGGTATTGAGGTAATCCTTGGCTCGTTCGCGATTGATTTCGAAAGTGTGTTCGTCGATGGGGATGTTGATGTTGCCCCACCAAACGACATTCTCCGAAGCGGCATTTTTGGTGATGCGTTTATCTTTGGGGGAGCGTCCGGTTTTTTCTCCGGAATATGCGATGAGTGCTCCGAGGTCTGAGAGACTGGTGGATTGCTCGCAGCGAATAGCCTCCATGTAGAGACTTGAGACCGGGGGGTTTCTGATGATGGTTGCAGATTCGATTCCGTAGGCGGATAGGTCGATCAATTCCATGCGCAGGGCCTAGCATTCGTGATGCCAAGTCGGAAAGAAGAATTCCATCCCGAGTGCTTTTGGTGTCAACTATTTGATGCGAAGACTCTGGGCGCAGCGCATCAGGACGGGTTTGAATTTTTTGGTGAGGAAATCGACGTCGTGATCATCTCTCAAAGCGAAGGAAAGTTGCAGAAGGATGAAGTGCTCTCCCTGGTAGGCGGCGAACTGCATGACGCGTGCTTTGGGAGGTCCATCGTCCTGAATGTCGTAGATCGAAAAGCCTCCTTTGGTCTCGGTAAAGTCAACTTCTGCTGCGGAAATGATTTTCGTGTTTTTGGGAATGAGAAGCTTGGCCAGTTCGACCGGGGAATGTTTGGCGTATTCTTGCTCGTATAGTTGGGGGGCCACCGGGATCGCGGTGAGTGACATCGTGCAGATTCCATAGCCCGCCTTGTGTACCACGCCGATCAGGTTACGGGGATTTTTCATTTCCCGAGGTTTCCAACTGCCAGGGAAAAACATAGAGAAGGTTTTTCCACCGCTGCGTTTTTCGATGGGTTGGAGCCATCCGTCTTCGATTTCCTTGGTGGGCGTCTCGATGTATTCGGGATGAAGTGAAACCAGAATGCGAAGGATGTCTGTGGGGACCAAGCCGTCTTTGACCTTGGCGTATTGTTTGGCCATGGTTCGAGCTTTTTTTTGGGTCAATGGAACGCTCAGGTCGTTCTTGGCGATTTGCTGGCGGAGATCCTGCTCAGTTTTATCCATTTTGTTCCCAAGGCGTTCACCGATTTCTTTTTTAAGGGCGGCGATAGCCGTGCCAAGGGAGGATTTTTTTTGTTCGGCGATGACTTGGTCAACATCAGGCGCAAGTTCCGGGAATTGTCTGGCGACCGCTTTCAAGGCCTCCTCTTGGACAATGACAAAATTATAGGCTTTGACCAAATCTTCGAAATAGCGCTCTTCGGGCGAGCGTTCCTTCTCCTGTCCATTCAGGAGAGAAATGGAGAGGAGGGATAGGCTGAAGAGCCGAAAGATGATCATGGTAATGAAATGTAGATTCCATCTACCGACGGTCAAGTATCACGGAGGTCAGGCGTCCATTACGGCGAACTTGAGTTCCGCACTGGAGACGATTTCGCCATTCACCGAACAGGTGGCGATGGCTTGACCGATGTTGCGGCGCAGCTTCGTGATTTCGGCGTCGATGAATAGAGTGTCGCCCGGGACCACCGGTTTGCGGAATTTGACAGCATCGGCGCTGAGGAAGTAGCCAATCTTCCCTTGGTTATCCGGCATGCGCATGATGAGAACAGATGCTGTTTGTGCCATCGCTTCCAATTGTAGGACTCCCGGCATGACGGGATGTCCGGGGAAGTGTCCCTGGAAGAATTCCTCGTTCATGGTGAGATTCTTGATCGCGGTGCATTTCATCTCGGAAGAGAAACCGGTGACGCGATCGATGAGGAGGAAGGGGTAACGGTGGGGGAGGATTTTGAGGATGTCCTTGATATCGAGAACCGCTTCGGCTTCGGGAAGTTTGATCGGAGGAACCATCGCGCGCATGGCGGCGTAGTTTTTTTGGAGAGCCTTGGCGGCCTCGGTGTTGGGACCGTGGCCGGGTTTGACGGCGATGACGTGTCCGTTGAATTTTTTCCCGGAAAGCATCAGATCGCCGATGAGGTCAAGGGCCTTGTGTCGCGCAAATTCGTTGTCGAATCGCATAGGCTCCTTGGACATGATTTCGTCGCCTCGGACGACGACGGCATTTTCAAGAGAGCCTCCTTTGATGAGACCTTTGTCCAGAAGTGGTTTGATGTCCTCGTAGAAGGTGAAGGTCCGGGCTGGAGCGATCTCTTTTTCGTAGATCTCTGAATTCACGACGGTGGAGAAATACTGAACAAAGCGCCCGTCTTTCCCCACGTTAGTGACGGAGACGCGAAACTCCTTGGAGGGGACGATTGTAATAAGGGAGCCGTCTCCGATTTCCAGATGAATAGGCTCGCGGATTTCCCAGATCTGGCGGGGGACAGATTGTTCCTGGACTCCGGCTTTTTTGATTAGTTCGACATAGGGAGCGGAGGAGCCATCCCCAATGGGTGGTTCGTTGGCATCCATTTCGATCAAGGCATTGTCGACGCCCATTCCGACCAGGGCTGAAAGAACGTGTTCCACGGTGTGAACGCGAACCGATCCTTCGGCGAGAGTGGTGGCTCGTTCGACGGTTTGGACTTTGGAGACGTCGGCATCGATGAAGGGTTTGTCGGGGAGATCGACGCGGCGGAATTTGAATCCGTGACCTTCCGGTGCTGGTTTCAGGTTGAGGGTAACTTTTTCGCCTGTGTGAAGTGAGGTCCCCTCGAGGGTGGCTTCGGCTGCCAAAGTGTGCTCCATGTCGGACATGAGCGCGTTTTTAGTCAGAGATTTGAGATTTAAAAGGGATTTTATGCAAACATGCTGAGCCGCTTGCGCATCAATTCGGGTTTTGAATTGTCATCACGACATTAGAAGCGGGGGATTGACGATTTATGGCTGATATCTCTCGGTTCTGGAATTTCCCGCAATTTGGTCTTGGCGTGAAACGCTGAGATGTTCTTCATCGGAGCTATGGCGAAATTGGACGAGATAGTGGATTTGCTCGACGAAGAGTTAAAAACATCAGAGATTCCTGATTACCCCGGCGCGCATAATGGTTTGCAGCTTCAGAATGGTGGGGCGATCACCAAAGTGGGAGCGGCCGTGGATGCCAGTCTCCCGGTCATCCAAAAAGCCATCGATCAGGAGGTCGATTTACTTTTGGTGCACCATGGGATGTTTTGGCAGGGAGTGCGTCCCGTCACGGGCGCGGGATACCAAAAACTCAAGCTCGCGATGGACGCTGGACTGGCAATTTATAGCTCGCATATCCCCTTGGATGTTCATCCCAGTCTTGGGAATAATATCCTTTTGTCGAAAAAACTAGGGTTTAAGGAAACAGAATCATTCTTTTCATGGAAAGGGATCGAATTGGGGAGAAAGGCTCGATTTGGAGGTTCGTTAGGGGAATTGAGGGAGCTGGCAGTTGCCGCTGTGGGAGGAGAGGTGCTAGTGAGGGGAGAGCTCAATTCTCCCGCAGGAATAGTTGGGATTATCACCGGAGGCGCAGGAAGCGAGGTTGAGGTGGTGGCGAGAGAGGGGATCCAAACTTTCATTACAGGAGAGGGGCCTCATTGGAGTCATCCCTTGGCAGAGGAACTGGGCTTGCATGTCCTGTATGCAGGCCATTACGCCACTGAGACCTTTGGAGTGAGGGCTCTCGCGGAACTTATTGGGGGGAGATTTGCTCTTAAATCGGTCTTTATCGATTACCCCACCGGGCTCTGATTGGGCGTGCCGCGTGAAAATATAACAAAAATAGATGGATTTGCCTCAAAAAAGGCTTGCGACCCGCAGGGCTGAGCGTTAAATCTCTACCTACCGATGCGGGTATAGCTTAATGGTAAAGCTCCAGCCTTCCAAGCTGATCATGAGGGTTCGATTCCCTCTACCCGCTCCAAAAAAACGACTTAAAAGAAAAAATCATCCCTAGGAAATCTCAAAAATCATGAAAAAAACTCTGAAATTCGCGCTAACTGCGGCGCTTCTTGTCGCCGCGCCCTTGGTATCTGCTAAGAACGTTGATTGCGTTAAGGTAAGTGATGCTGTGAAAGCTGCTGTAATCGCTGACTCGAACAAAGTGCTCGAGATCGTCGCTATTCAGGTGGCTGCCAACGAGTCTTGCGCTTGCGAGATCGTGAAGGCTGCCATCGTTGCATCCGACGCGGACAAAAAGACCGTTGCTTTGATCGTGGATACCGCGATTTTGGAAGCTCCGGATCAGCTCCGTATTATTGCCCAATGCGCGATTGCTATTGCACCTGATGCGATCTCCAAGATTCA
>PBTU01000022.1 GCA_002729295.1 Verrucomicrobiales bacterium
AGAAGGGGAAGCGGTCAGGAGCACCGTCTTTGTGAACGCCGATCTTGTATCGCAGCACGGTACCCGCAGGAAACGTAGGAAGGTTCGCGGCCCACCATGTTGGAGTTCCTTCGCCGTCGGCATTTCCATCGTAGCTTCGGAACATGGAGGCGACTTGAGTTGTGCCTGCGCCGACGCCAAGTGATCCTTCAGGGTAAGTCGTGCCATCAGTTGTGTAGTAGACCCAAGCTGCATCTGGGTCGCCGCTGTAGCCGATCTTGACGAGGAGATCGACGAAGTTGTTGGGAGTAACAACGAGTTGCGGGGTGCCGTTGTCATCATCGGCCTCAGGATTATGGTAAGTCCACCGCACAGCTCCGGTGTCGGACTTGATCGCGGTGCTATTGTTGCGGGAAAGAGTCGCGGTGGCATTTCCCATGACCGCTTCCCAGGTTTCGGAGCCGGCCGAGCCGGTTGAGTTTCTCGCGACGTCGGCAGCTGCGAATTTCTCATTTGTGCGTCGCACGAACTGCGTTTGTTCGTAACCGGCGAAGAGATCCAGGCCTTGATTGAAAAAGCGATCCTCCGGCGGCGGATTGTCGCGACCATTGTTATTTAAATCGATGCCGCCGTCGAGCTTCATGAGCATGCTAACGGCGGAACCATCAGCCCGCCCAAGAATACGAAGATTGTTCACGTCTGTGATGCGAGGAATCATTTTTGTATAATTACCGTCGCCATCGCGGCCGTCCTGGCGGACATGAGCCATCATGGGGGCGCGATTGGCTCCTTGATAAAATTCGATGGGGCGGGCGCCCTCGTCATCTTCGTCTTCAAACACTGACGGGATGCGTGGGTTGTCCCAACTAAAGGCGAAGTAGCCGCCACTCGGGACGATGAGAAAATTCCCTTCACCGTTACGCAGTCGACCGTCGTTGCCAACTCTTACGGTAAAGCTTCCCCCGTGTTCGGAGTAGTTGCGGAGATGGGCGTCAGCCGGGAAGCTGGAAACGACATCGTCGCCTAATTGTCCATCAGTGTAATTACGTGCCATCATGACGAGGAGAACGGTACCGTCGGAGTCTGTCATGGAGCCGTTTTCTCGTTTGTCTCGAATTTCCCAGGCAGCGAAGTTCTGTTCACTCCATATGGGAATTTGTTCGCCACGAATAAAGTCGCGGCGAACCTTGAGAGGTCCGGTAACCCACTTCTGATTGAACTGGCCGAGAAAGGGCGTGTAGGAGGGCTTGGGGAAATAATCAGGTCCACCCTGAATATTATACCCATCGGTGTATACGATGGGGAGTCCTTCGCGAGTGAGCATGTATTGGAAAGCGGCCGGACGATCTCCACCGCTCATGAAGTTGTTGTCGTGACTCAGAGGGTAGGTCACGACTTCGACAGGTGAACGACCATTGTGTCCGTAGGCCCTTTGATCATAACCCGAGAGGCTGTTCCCAATGCCGGAAAACCCTCCGACGGCGTTGAGAAAGTCATCGTTGGCAATGCGCATGCCTGCTTCGATATATTCGCCGTCGGCAGGTGGTGCTCCAAGGTGCTCGCCAAAGAGGAGCGCGTCGTCGCGGTTGAGGGCGTTTTCGTAAACCGTATTACGGTGGTTTCCCCAGTCAGTGTGACCGCGGGTGAGATTGAATTGCTCCTGGATCTGCCCGTTGTATCCGGCGCTGGAGTTATCCTTGTTGACTCCGCTTTGCTGGCCAAAGAAATATGAGGGAACATGCTTCACGGCGTCGAGACGAAAGCCATCGGGTTTGGCGATATCGATGAACCATCGTGCTTGTCTGAAAAGCATTTGGTTGACGTCTTCATTAAGGGGATCGCCCATATTAAAGATGCCATCACCAAAACCCCAAGTGGTGTTTTGGTGATCGGGGTTGCTGGGGTCAATACCGGTGTCGGTGAAGGATTCGGATGTTTCTCCGGCATCGTGTTGTCCATTGGAGTTCGTGTCATCCCAGTCGAACTTCCCATTACTCGCGCCGGTGTTGTTTAATCCATATCCGGTATCGTTAAAGGGTTCTTTGTCGGCAAAAGTGTAAACTGGATCCCCGGCGAAATTCGTCCCGAGTGGGAGGTCGTTATCGAGGTAGAGATCTGTCTGCCCGGGATGGCGAATACCGCTCCACTTGGGGTAGTCCTGTCCCTCGGTGTTTCCATTTGGGTTGAAGCTGGTGTTCGGATCCTCTTGCGCGATGTCCCAGCCAAAAGGATTGCGATTGAGAACTTGCCATTCGTCTGAATAGTTGATCGCGTCTGAGGGCTTACGCCATAGATTGCCGTCACGGACGAGGTGGAAATCTTCGGGCACAAATCCAGGTAGATTTGGGAAGAGCTCGCCGACACCGGTGTTGTTGTCGAGCGGCCCGCCGCAATGGGCCATGACATTGTCGAAGTAGACTTTGAGCCCAAATCGATGAGCGATGAGCACGAGGCTCAGGAGTTCTTCCTTTGTGCCATACTTTGTGGGGATGGTGCCCATCTGGTCCTTGTCGCCAAGATCAAAGCGATCAAACGTGTCGAAGCCCACGGAGTAAGTTCCGGACGCTCCTTTGAAAGGTGGGGGAAGCCAGAGTGAGGTGTATCCTGCTTCGGCAACTTCGGGAATCCGACTCTCAATCTCGGACCACCCGGTATTGAAATACTGAAGGATAACCTCTTCCGCCCGGGCCGTGGATAAGAGGTGGGAAAAGGCGAGCAACGCCGAGCAGCAGGAACAGAGAGACATCAGAAGGTTTCCATCGAAGATAAGATAATGGAAAGATCTCGCAATAAAAAGAGATCGAAGCTGTCCTATCGGTAGCGCAAGAGGGCTTCAATCGGGTAGTGGTCGGAGGGATAGCGTCCATTTTCTTGGGTGTAGTTGATCGTAGCGTTAAGAGTGGTGAATTTCTCCGAGTGGAGAATCCAATCAATGCGCGATCCTTTTCTGACGCCTTTGAATCCACCAAAACTAGCCTCGTCGGGCTGTCGGTTTGGATGAATGACGCGGTAACTGTCGATGAGCTTTGCGCTTGCGTCGTCTGGGCCATTGACAAGTGCTGCGTAGGGCTTTCCGTCTTCGGTCGTATTGAAATCCCCAGTGATGACGAGGGGGACATCTCCTTCGATAGACTCCCACTGCTTGCGCATAAGTTTGGCTGATTCGAGACGGGCGACTTTTCCACGATGATCGTAGTGAGCATTGGCAAAGATGAAGATTTCCTCGTTTTTCAGATCACGAAGTGCCACCCAGCTGAGCATTCGTGGAAGTGAGGAATCCCAACTCTTGCTACCGGCTTTATCGGGAGTTTCGCTGAACCAAAAATGTCCGGAACGTTCCAGAACAAAGCGCTTTGTCTTATACATCAGTGGAACGTATTCTCCTTTTTCCTTTCCGTCCTCACGTCCAACTCCGTGGAAGGCGTAGCCGGGGAGGTTTTTCTTGAGGAAGTCGGCCTGGAATCCAAGAACCTCCTGAAGACCAAGGAGGTCGGGGTCGGAGTCCTTGATCGCATCAAGAACAAGATCCTTGCGATTCTCCCACTTGTTAATGCCATCCTTCGCTGCCCCGTAGCGGATATTGAAGCTCATCACTTTGAGTGATTCGGAAGCTGTGGCCGGGAGGATGGTAACGATTATCAGGAGGGGGATCGTCAGGATATGATTAATTCTTTTCATGGGGCGAGTTCAGTGAACTTGATTTCGGTCAGGGCTTTCAATGAGAAATGAGTCTTTCGTAAATTACCCGGAGTAGTTGGGCTCATCATCGTCATAGGAATCTCTCTTAATCCAAGCCTGAGCCGTGGCGTAGTTGGGCGAATCGGTTTTAATCTTCCTAGCATGAGAAATGGAGCGGGCGGGGAATCCCTGTTAGTAGTATAATTCAGCAAAGAAGATGTTTTGGCGGCCGATTTCGGCTTTCCTTGCGGCGCTGGTGCATGAGATGAAGGTGGAGACCGGAAGGAGGAGAATGGATCGGATGGGCATGTCCTCTTGTAGGCTGAATCTTTGACAGAAGAAGAGATTTTAATGATGGTAGTATGCTTTGTCTTTATGAGTTTGATCGACGATCTATCTCTTGGCATGCCCCACGCGGTAGTCTCACGTGTGATTTTTTGGGCGGTTTGGCGGATCTGACGTCTGGAAACGTGTTGGAGTGCCCTTGGAGTGGATGGCCGCCAATCCGAAGGCACCCTGAGGGGATACTATGGATACTGGCCCCGTCATCAGCGATACTTTGCTAGCTTTTGACCCGAAAGGAGAGCTGGCACGCCTCAAGGAAATTGTGATTTAGCTCGGAGGTAAAGAAGATCGTTCTGTTGTTTTTGATACTGGCGACCTGATACCGGCACACTCTCTCGAGGGTCTCGAGAGGACGCCTATTTCGAAAAAGGAGGATCACTAGGGAATTACTTCACAATCATTTCGCCCTTCATGATGGTCCAATGACCGGGGAAGGTGCAGAGGAAAGGATAGGTCCCCGGAGAGGTGGGGGCTTTGAAGCGTAGGGTTTCGCTTTGTCCGACCTTGAGCATTTTGGTTGAGTGCAGGATACGTTTATCGTCGGGAATATAATGTTTTTTGGCCGCCTTGGGGTCTGCGGCCATGAGGTTGGCCTTCTCTCCGATTTCCTGGATAGGAGTATTCTTGGCCAAAATGAGGAGGTTGTGGTCGGTGGCATCAGGGTTGGCGAAGACCAGCTTCACCGGTTGCCCGGCCTTGACAGTGAACTTATCCTCAGTGAAAAGAAGGCGCTCGGGGATGGTTCCGATTTGGACGGTGGCAAGGTTCTTTTGCCGATCGAATTGCTTCTGCTCCCGGGTGAGCTTTGTTTTCGTTTCGATGTTTGGTTTAGCGAGAGCTGCGAGTTTCTCTCGGGTATCAGGAAGCCAGTGGACTTTGAGTTTTTCTGAATTAAATGACGAGCGGATGGCGTAGGCGAGGTGCGTGTCTGCGGGTTGCCCGAGGACGGGTGTAATGGCTTCAAGGGAATCCTTTTCTCCAATGTAGGATGCGCAAAGGCTGGCTTCGCGTCGGACGTGTTGAGATGGGTGGCTTGCTCCAAATGCGAGAAGCTTTGAAGTGAATGCGGATGGAGCATCAACAAATCGAAGTGGACCGAAGGCCGATGCTGCTACGAGATGGTCGTCGCACTTGATGAGATTTTCAAGGAGTTCAAGATTTGGGCTGTCGAGGGCTTGATGAAGCCATAGAGCTTCGAGGAGGTGGAGAGGATTGGATTGTTTGGGAGTCCACGCGTTCAAGGACGCGAGAAGATCGTGGGGAGAAGTCAGACGTTGAGAGCCTTTGCTACGTGCACGGAGTTCGAGCTTAGCGCGATAGCGGGTGCGGTAATGGGGAGACTTGAGGAGGTCTAACAACTCTGTCATCGACGCGCCGTTAATTTTAGGAGCTTTGGCGAGCTTGGCTCCTTTGGGGACGATTCGCCAGATGCGGCCGGCTTTACGGTCGCGACGAGGGTCTCGGAGGGAGTATTGGGCGTGTCCTTTTACGGGGTTATACCAGTCACAGATGTAGCAGGCTCCGCGTGGGCCGAAGTTGAGATCGACGGGGATGAAGGAGAGATTGGTCGAGAAGATGAGGTCGAATTGAAACTTCTCCGAGAAGTGATCGTCTTCTTCAGTCCAGGTATGAAATTCGATTTTGTTGGTGGGCTTGTAGCGGGCTTTGATGAAGCCGCCTTGCATTTCCTTTGGCCAGAAATCATGGGAGACGAAATCTTGTCCGCAAACTCCTGAGTAGGCTTGCATGCCATTGGCCCTCGGATGTTGTTCAGGATATGTGAGGTTGGTGGCATGGAATGTTGAGGCAAAGACGGGGTGAGAGGCGACATGGTTGCCCCAGGGGTCGAATGTGACGCCCCACGGATTCGTATTGGGATAGGCACCAAAGGCAGTGAGCTTTTTGTTTGAAGGATGGTAGAGAAACCAGGAGGAGTTCTTGGCGCGGATTGGTCCGTAGGCGGTTTCAACCTGGCTGTTGTGGAAGATGGATTCGCGGAAGAGGAGATCGCCGCCGGGAGTCCAAGTGAAGTCGTGAAGGGCATGATGGGAGTCCTCACAGCCGAAGCCAGTGAAGAGGATTTGGCGGTGATCCATTTTCCCGTCGCCATCACGATCAGTGAGGTGTGTCAGGTGAGGTTCTTCCGAGCAATAGACGCCGCCATTTCCATCGAGGACGAAAGAGAGCGGGATGTGAAGATCGTCGGCCCAGGTGGTACATTTGTCAGCTTTTCCATCTTGGTTGGTGTCTTCGAGGATGATAATCTTATCGCAAGGTTTCTGGCCGGGATAGACGTGCGGATAGGTCACGGAAGTGGAAATCCAGAGGCGTCCGCGGTCGTCCCAACGCATTTGGATGGGGCAGGCCATTTCGGGAAAGTCTTCCTCGGAAGCGAAACAATTGACCTCGAAACGAGGGTCGATTTTGAAGGCTTTGAGTTCGTCGGCAACAGAGAGGAATTTGTTAGCTCCTCGTGAGAGGAGGACGTTGTCCATTTTTGGAAGATTGGAATCGTCAGGCTTGGTTGTCTTTCCAGTGGAAGTGGTGGTGTGAATGGCCTTGTCGCGATTTGCGACCATGAGATCGAAATTCCGCATTGCGGGAAGGAAATCGAGATAGCCGTAGGATTTGTTGCGAGCTCCGGTGTAGTAGAAGGTATTGAGAGGTCGATAGCGGTAGAAGAACTGGGTGGCCTTATCGACGACGAGGGAGCGGAGCTCTTCGTTGACGGCAGTGGGATCTTTTTGGAAAAGGGCCTTGAAGGTGGAGTTGGCAAATTCGGCGTGACCGTCCGTGTTGAGAGCATGGCCATCGATGGTGATGACTCGGGGAAGTCCGTCGGCTTTTTTGGAGCCATTTTGAATGAGATCGATGTAAGCAACTTGATGTTTCAGCGCTTGTGATTCGATAACGGTCGCGTAACGAATAACGAGTTTTTTTTGATTAGCTATTAGCGCCAATTCTTTTTCGGGGCTGTGGAGATAGCCATCAGGCGCAAGATGTGGGGAGAGGAGAATAATTCGAGGTGCGGAATCACCGTTATAGGCTTGGGATTTGAGGTGAGTGAGGAATTTTTCCAGACGTTTCCCGAATGAATGAAGGCCCTCCTCTCCAGCAAATGATTCATTGTATCCATAGGCGGCAATAATGACATCCGCTTTGAAATAGGTGAGATGTTGATCGAGGTCTCCAAAGTTATCGGGGCGTGGCATGAGGTCAATTTCGTCGGCTGGCCAGGCGAGATTGCGGATGGTGAGTTGGTGACTGGGATGATGTTGGTGGAGGAGGGTTTCGAGATGCCCATAGCGGCGTTCAGCATCGAGGAGGAGATTTCCGATGAGGGCGATGCGCGTTCCTTTTTCCAATTGAAGAGGTAGTGTGGTTTTTACAGGAGTTGTGGTCTTCGCGCGGGGTGAGGTTTTACGATTGATGTAATACTTGGCGAGCTCGGGATCCTTCTTTGGGGGAGTAACTTTGATTTTCTTATTTTTGGCGTCCTGAACTTTGGGGTTTTGGGCCTCAGAGACTGAGTTAAAGAAGAGGCTAAAGATAAGGAGGGTTTGGAGAAATTTCATTTCTGGGATGATGCGATGTTAAAAAAGTTACGTGAGTTTTGCGCAAATTGTTCAACAGGAATGTTGAGAACTTGGGAGCATTGAGCTACGATCTCTGGGAGGTTTGCGGGATGATTGAGATCTTCAAGCTGATAATTTTGAGATGGAGGGCTCATACCTGGCGCATCTGTTTCCACGAGTATGCGATCCGGTGGAAACTGGTGGAAAATTTCCCGAACCTTTGCCTTTCTCGAATGAAGGAAATGTCCGGAAAAAGAAAAGTGAGCGCCGAGCTTTAGAAGTTCTCTCGCCGTCTCCAGTGATCCGGAATAGGAATGAAGGAGAAGGCGAGTAGGGAGAACCGTGCTTTCCTTGAAAATTGTGAGAAGATTACCCCAGGCTTTCAGACAGTGAATGGTGATCGGGCGATCAAAATGAACCGCTAGATCCAGATGTTGTTTAAAAATAGGTAGTTGAAGGTCGATGTCGTGATCCTTGATCCAACGATCAAGTCCACATTCGCCGATCGCGGCGGTTGGTGACTCTTTTAGAAGGCCGACAAGAGTGTTTAACCAGTGGTCTGAGCGTTGATCGAGATACCAAGGATGTAATCCGTAAGAGGGGATGATAAGGTCCGGGTGGTCTTGAGCGAGTCCCTTTACTTTGGGCCAGTCTGATTCAGTAGTACCATTAACGACGCATTGATGGATGCCGACTTTACGCATCTCCGAGATCAAACCATCACGATGTTGATCAAAGCGGGGGTTTTGAAGGTGATTGTGACAATCGACCAACCTCACCTTAGGCGGGAATAATTTATTTGGAGATTCGTTCAACTAACTTTCGATTCCAAGCGACAGAGTCACGTAGGAGCGTTAACTGTTCCAGAAGTCCCGAGTGTTTGGCATAGACTTTTTTGCAGGCAGGATCCTTGAAGTTGACATTGAGATAACGACCGATTTCACGACAGAGCACGCTGTCTTCTTCCTGAAGTAAACCAAGTTCGGCCTGATACTTTGTAATATCTTTGTTGGCGCGACTGATTTGAGAATAGCTTTCAGATGTTTCGTCCTTGGTGCCTTGCAGTTTCAGATCAATTCTAGCCTGAAGTTCGTTAAGGTCACCTTGTTCAGCGTCGATATGATTCTCCACATTCATCAATACTTCCTTAAATTCGTTAAAAGTGTCCTTGAGTTTGATGAGCTTCTCGCGGCATTCTCGATATTGCTCAGTATTTCCCTGTCCTTCTTCTTGGAGGACGCGGGCCTTCATTCTAAATGCCTCGTATTTGCGTTTAACGTGTTGGGCCTCTGTTTTAATGTCATCTTGCTCGGTCTTGAGTTTATCAAGGGTTGCGAAAAGTTCTTCGCGTCGTTCGTAAAGCTCTTGCCCNATGTCTTTGGCGCGGTCAGCGGCNTCGGCGCGACGTTCGTGAGCTTCTTGCAGAATTTTTTCGGCCTCTTCGATTTTTCCNTGAATCTCTTTTTGCTCTCGTTCGAGGCGGCGTATNTTCCAGTATTCCATCGAAAGATCTTCGATGCTTTCGATGTTCTTCCAACAGTATTTCCCGAGTAATTCTTCGCCATCCTGCATCAGATGGGTTTCAAAAGCCGCATCGGTCATACGCTTGGTCTTGCGAAGGAGGCCGAATGACTGAAAAATTACAGCGAAGCCGAATCGGATGCGGGTCATGACAAATCTTACTTTTTGAGGTTTTTCTGAAGGTCGGCGATGACGCTGTAGTCCTCAAGAGTGGTGATGTTCCCCGAAATCCCGCCAGTAGCGACGAGTTCCTTGAGAAGGCGTCTCATAATTTTCCCCGAACGGGTCTTGGGAAGCGAGGGAGTGAAATGGATTTCGTCGGGCTTGGCGATTGCACCAATGACTTTGCCAACGTGGTTTCGGAGTTCCTTGGCGAGTGCGTCGGAAGTTTTGACATTACCTTTTACGGTGACGAAGGCTACGACGCCCTGTCCTTTGATTTCGTGAGGACGTCCCACGACCGCAGACTCGGCGACGGCCTTATGTTCGACAAGGGCGCTTTCAACTTCGGCAGTCCCGAGGCGGTGGCCAGAGACGTTAAGGACGTCATCGAGACGTCCGACGATCCAGAAGTTGCCTTGCTTGTCAGTGCGGGCTCCGTCGCCGGCAGTATACATGCCTGTGTAGTCGTTCCAGTAAGTGTCGCGATAGCGCTTCTTGTCGCCATAGATACTACGTAGCATTGATGGCCATGGCTTTCGGATGACTAGCTTGCCTCCTTCGTTGGGACCGCATTCTTCGCCGGTCTCGTCGAGGATGGCAGCATCGACTCCGAAGAATGGCAGTGTTGCCGTTCCGGGTTTGGTGGGAGTACAGCCGGGGAGAGGTGAAATCATGATGGCGCCGGTTTCGGTCTGCCACCAAGTATCGACAATGGGACAACGTCCGCCGCCAATCTTTTCGTGATACCACATCCAGGCTTCCGGATTAATTGGCTCACCCACCGTACCGAGGAGTCGGAGCGAGGAAAGATCGCGCGAATCGGGGAATTGATCTCCCGCCTTAATAAAGGCGCGAATGGCGGTTGGAGCAGTGTAGAAAATGGTGACGCTGTATTTCTCGACGATGTCCCAGAAGCGTCCGAAGTCAGGATGATTGGGCGCACCTTCATACATGACCTGAGTCACGCCATTGGCGAGAGGTCCATAGGTGATGTAGGAATGGCCGGTGACCCAACCGACATCAGCGGTACACCAGTAGACATCGTCATCCTGCATGTCGAAAATGTATTTGCAGGTGGAGTAAGTGCTGGTGAGGTAACCACCGGAGGTGTGGAGGATTCCCTTGGGTTTTCCTGTGGATCCGGAGGTGTAGAGAATGAAAAGTGGGTGCTCGCTGTCAAAGGCTTTGGCTTCATGCTTTGCGGAAACCTTGGCTGCTTCGTCGTGCCAGTAAACATCGCGCCCGCGTTTCATAGGGATCTTATCTCCGATGCGCTGATGAACGATGACGGTATCTACGGCCTTGTATTTCTTGAGTGCCTCGTCGACGTTGGCCTTCAGAGGAACGACTCCGCCGCGGCGGTAACCTCCGTCGGCGGTGACAACGGCCTTGGCTTTGCAGTCGGATAGTCGATCCACAATGGACTCGGCAGAGAACCCACCAAACACGACCGAATGAACAGCTCCAATACGGGCGCAGGCCAACATCGCGATAACGGCTTCCGGAACCATGGGCATGTAGATCAAGACACGATCTTTAGACTTGATGCCTTGCGCGAGCAGGACGTTGGCAAATTGGCAAACCTCACGGTGGAGTTGGCGGTAAGTTAGGTTGCGAGACTCGCCAGGTTCACCCTCCCATATGATGGCGGCTTTGTTGGCCCGGCCATTGGTGAGGTGACGATCGACGCAGTTTTCGCAGACGTTGAGTTTTCCGCCGACAAACCACTTGGCGTATGGAGCCTTCCAATCGAGGGGTTTGGTCCACTTTTTTTGCCAGGTCAGTTCTTTGGCTTCGCGGGCCCAAAAAACGCCGGGTTTCTCGATTGATTCCTTATGCATGCGCTTGTATTGCGCCATGCTTTTGATCCGGGCGTTTTTCGAAAATTCCTTTGAGGGTTTGAAGACGCGGTTTTCGCTCAGGTGGCTCTCGATATTATCGCTCATGCTTTCTCTAGAGAAAACTTAACAAGATGAATGATGAGGGCACAATGCCGGATTATGGTAAATCCCTACTTCTTTGGGGCCTTGGCAAGGGCAAGAAGGGATTCCCGTTCACTAGCTTCCAGTGCACGCCATTTCCCCGGTGCGAGATTGTCGAGATTGAGGTCGCCGATCCGAATTCGAACGAGACGCTTCACACGGTGGCCCACGGCTTGGACCATGTAACGTATCTGTCGCTTAAGGCCGGTTTTGAGGGTCATTTCCATACGACGGGAGGAGAGGCGCTTGACCGAGGAGGCGCGAGCTTTGCCGACCTCGGTATGGACACCTTTTTCAAACTGGGAGAGAATGGAGTTCTCGAAGGCGTTTTGCACGGTGACGTGATAGACCTTTTCGATATTATGCTTGGGGTGGGTAAGGGCCTGGGAGAGTTCGCCGTCATTGCTCAGGATGAGAAGTCCTTCGGAATCCAAATCGAGGCGACCAACGTGCATGAGGTGATGCATTTTGGGCGGGAGGACTTCATAAATGGTGGCGCGTCCGTTTTCGTCGCTCCGGCTACACACCAACCCGGGAGGTTTGTGGAGGACAATGGATTGGACCAAGAGCGGCTCAATACGCTTTCCTGAAGCCCGAACGGAATCTCCGGGTTGCACGCGGTATCCGGGGTTGAGGCAGACGTCGCCATTGACGATCACTTCACCTTGTTGGACCAGTGTATCGCAGCCGCGGCGGGAACCGATTCCAGAGGAAGCGAGGTATTTGTTCAGTCGGATTCCTTCAGGTGTCATGACAAAAGAAAAAGCGGAGCCCGAAATGAGGCTCCGCATTGAAAGTATTCGTAAAAGAGTTCCCAGCGGAGACTAACTCTCAGCTTTGGTCTTGGGTAGGCCGATGGCGCTTTTTCCTTCTTGCCATTCGCCGCGCTCTTTCATGAGCTTTACACGCTCAAAGCGCTTCATTACTGAGCGCTTACCAGTGGCGCCGCCTTGTCGTTTCAGTGAGTTGTGCTTGGACATGAGATCTTAGGTCAGGTTCGAGCGCGGAAGCTAGGAAGCGATGGTGACTTTGGCAAGGATGAACTTTCATTAATTTGAGTTAAGCAAAAGGGCTGAGATTCCGCCTCGCCAGAACCCTTGGGTGGTCATATTTTATCTCTGTGCCCACTGAATGTGAAGAAAGCCAGATCAAGTTGGAATTCGAGACCCCTCAATTTCTACAGTCTCTTTTTGCCCATAATGAAAAGGTATTAAAGTATTTGGAGGAGGAAGCTGGGGTGAAAATCGTCACCCGTGACGGTTGGTTACTGGCTCGGGGGGATCCCGAGGACTGTTCCATTGTGGAACACGTTTTCGGGGATTTGGAGGAAGCACGGCGAAATGGAGGGGAGATAACACCCCGGGATTTTCGGACAGCAGTGGATATAGCCTTAAGTGAAGATGAAGAAGGCAGTGTTTCGGATTTGGTCAGTGTGCAGTTGGTTGGCGCTCGCGGGCGGAAGCCCGTGGTGGCGAGGACACGGAACCAGTTGGAGTATCTCAATGCGATGGTGAAAAACGAAGTCGTCTTTGGTTTGGGACCTGCGGGAACGGGCAAAACTTATTTGGCGGTAGCGATGGCGCTCCATATGCTCAAGAACAAGGAGGTCAATCGCGTGGTGCTTACTCGTCCGGCGGTCGAAGCTGGAGAGGCCTTGGGCTTTCTACCCGGAGACATGCGAGACAAGGTTGCCCCGTATTTACGTCCACTATACGATGCCATCGACGATATGTTGGGATTTGAGGAAGGTGATAAACGTTTGGAAGACGGCAGTATCGAAATCGCTCCACTGGCCTACATGCGTGGACGGACGCTTTCGAAGTCTTTTGTCATTCTGGACGAAGCTCAAAACACAACCAGAGAGCAGATGTTCATGGCTCTAACTCGATTGGGGGAAGGGTCGCGTTGTGTCGTGACCGGAGATTCCTCGCAGATTGATTTGAAGGAGCAACGGACGTCGGGACTTCTGGAAGCTGAAAACGCCCTGAAAGGCGTAAAGGGAGTCGGCTTCAATTATTTTGATACGAACGATGTTGTGCGCCACGCCGTTGTTGGACGAATCATCGAAGCCTATAATAAAGAGCGTTCCCAGTAAGTTACCATGAATATCATCATTGTCGGAGCCGGAGAAATCGGCCGCCATCTTGCGATTGAGCTTTCTCGAAAAGAACACCAGGTTTCCGTGATCGAAAGCGATGCCAAACGTGGAGCCGAACTTGAGCGCGAGATTGAGGGGAAGGTCGTCATTGGCGATGGCTCCAGTGTAAACACGCTTTCTGAAGCAAACGTCGGGGAGTGCGAATTGTTTCTCGCGCTGACGAGTGACAATACTGTGAATCTGATCAGTGCCTCGATGGTTAAGTCGATGGGGGTGGAGCGTGTTATCAGCCGGGTGCATCCGGGCTTGCAGAGGGAAGAGTGGTTATTTGATTTTAGGGGGCATTTTGGGATCGACCATATATTTTCGTCTGAGCGTCTCGCTGCGATTGAGTTGGCTAAGTTTATCCGCAATCCGGATTCCCTCGTGGTGGAAGAAATTGCGCGTGGACGGATCGAACTGCAGCAGGTTTGCGTCAGTAGCAAAAGTGATGTCATCGGAGTGCCTTTGAAAGCCCTCAAATTTCCCGCCAATACACGGATTGCCTTGGTGAGCCGGGGGCAGGAGCATGAGGTTCCCAATGCGGAGACAGAATTGCAGAGTGGTGATATCGTCACGGTATTCGGGGCTCCGCGTAAATTACGGACTTTGGTGGAAAAGCTTCAAAAAGAAGTTTTCACTAAAGAGGGTCCAAGAGTGGTGGTATTTGGAGGCGGGGAATACGGCTTTGCCCTGGCACAGATGTTGGAGAGTTGGAATTGCCGCGTGCGAATTTTTGAAAAGGATCCGGAGCTAGCGCGAGATCTTTCCGAGAGGCTTTCCAATACGACGGTGATCAATGCGGATGCGACTTCAGTGGCTGAACTTGAGGAGGAAGAGGTGGGTGGAGTTGATTTCTTTGTCGCGACCAGCGGGAGTGATGAGGATAACGTCATGACCTGCCTTCAAGCGCACAATTTGGGGGCCGAGAATTGCCTAACTTTGATCCACCGTGCGGATTACGCGAAGGCGATCAGCGCTTCAGGACGGCACTTTGGAGTAGTCGCCGCTGTCAGTCCGCGGGAAGCCTCTAGGAAAGAGGTTTCGCGTTACGTAACTTCCGAGCGTTATCACATGGTGCGACGACTCGGTGATGGAATGGTTATCCAGACCCATGTGTCGTCGGCTTCACGAGCTGTGGGAAAAACAGTGAGTGAAATTAAATGGCCCAAGGGCTGTGTTCTTGTTGGCTTACTCAAAGGACTGCAAGCAATTGTCCCTGGACCAAATGATGTTCTTGAAGCCGGTGATCAGCTCTTTGCGGTGGTGGCGAACAAAGCCGAGAAGAAGTTCATTAAGCTGGTTCACTGATCGAAAGGAAGAGCGTCTTGAATCTCGTCCTGTCGTAAATTGGGATTCAGGGGGAGTTGGTCCGGTGTGTCAGGAGTCACCAATTCGGCAGTGGCTGGTGAAATAGCGGCGCTTTTATATCCAAGCGGGTCGGCACTTTTCATAATGTCGACCCAGATTGGTAGGGCGAGAGTGGAACCATATCCTCCTTTCAAAATGGGGGCCGGAGTGTCCAGCCCAACCCAGACAGCGCAACTGAGAGAAGAAGTGTATCCGGCATACCAGGCGTCCTTGTAGTCGTTGGTGGTGCCGGTTTTTCCTGCCGAAGGCTTGCGGAAACCGAATTTGTGCCGGATTGCCCGACCGGTTCCAATCTCGTTGGTTTGCTCAAGGATACGAGAAACATCCCAAGCCGGCCCGGCCTCTGTGGCGCGGTAAGCGATGGGGCCGTTTTCCCAAAGAATGTTTCCTTTACGGTCTTTGATCGATTGAATGTAGTAGGGTCGGAACCGTTGCCCGCCATTGGGGAAGATGCTGTAGGCGCTTGCAACTGTCTCTGCAGGTGCGCCCCAGGAGCCGAGATAGGACGAGGGAACACGGTCGATTTTATCGACGTTGAATCCTGAAACCCTTGCGACTTCGATAACGTTATCGAGGCCTGCCTTTTCTGCAACGCGAATGGATGACGTGTTTCTTGAGTCGGTGAGAGCACGAAAAACGCTGACCGAGCGGTAATATTTTTGGTCGGAATTCCTGGGAGACCAGCTTCTCGGTGCTCCAGTGATTTCACCCGGGCGAATTGGTGCATCGTTGATGGAAGCCCGTGGACTCAAGCCATTCTTAAATGCAGCGAGGTAGATGAAGGGTTTGAAGATGGAGCCGACGGGGCGCCCTCCTTGCAGGGCGCGATTATATTGTGATTCGCTGGCATTGCGTCCACCGACGAGAGCCAGGACAGCTCCGGTATTGTTTTCGATGACCACGACGGCACCTTGAAGGTATTGAGGATCTCCCTGTCCGTTCCAGGTGGATCTTTTTTGGTGGCGGTAGCCTGGGTAATTCTCGACGTGACGAAGGCGCTTCTCGACTGTTTTTTCTGTGAGCTCCTGGAGGTCGGGATCGAGTGTTGTTGTGATGATAAGCCCGCCGTCGCGGATGTTTTCCTCCTCGAGAATCCGTTCCAGATCCCGTCGGATGGCATCGAGAGCATAGCTCCCCTGGATGAGGCGGTCGGCGGCAGCGGGGATGGTGAGCTTGGTGGCTCTAATTTCGTCCCCGACAGATTTTTCAATGAAGCCATAGTGCTCCATCCGGTGGAGTACGGTATCGCGTTCCACCTGGGCTTTGTCTAAGAATCGGAGTGGGGAGAAGGCATTGGGGGCGCGAATGATCCCAGCGAGCACAGCGGCTTCGGAGAGGGTAAGGTCTTTGGCCCTTTTGTTGAAATAGGTTTTTGAAGCTACCTCGATGCCCTGAATGGAACCGCCCCAGAAAATGCGATTCATATAATGTTCAAGAATCTCGTTTTTGCTGAATCTGGATTCGATTCGGACGGCGATGAGGGTTTCCAAAATCTTTCGATGAACTCCTCGCGGGAAACTTTCGCCCCGTTTTTTGAGGCGATAGCTGTTTCGAGCTAATTGCATCGAAATTGTGCCACCACCTTCGAGTTTCCCACGCGTAATGAAACGGAAAGCCACACGGCCGAAGGCTCTTAGATCAACAGCCCCGTGTTCCCGGAAGCGGGCATCTTCGCGAGCAATGAGGGCGTTCACGAAATAGGGCGAAACCTGGTCATAGCTGACGATCCGGCGATTTTTTCCGTGGAGATAACCGACTTCCTGTCCCTTGCTGTTTTTGAGAATGTTGCCGTTTCGGTCGAGAATCTCGGTTCGGGCCGACATGGTGACGACTTCATCAAGATCATATGTGCTAGCGATGATGTAATAGGTAATCGAGACAAAGATCGCCAGTGAGCTAGCGACCACACCTGCCGAGAGTCCCAGGCGGGAAGGCCATTTCAGCCAGATGGGCATTCTTTTTGTGATCCACCAAATGGCGTAAAAAGGAGAAAGGAAGAAATGACGGGCCTTGAAGGCGATCGATCCCTTTTTTTTGGCGCCTTCCTTTTTGGCGTTTTTATTCCGGACTTTTTTCCTAGCTGGCATCTGGGGAAGGGAGCTTACGGATCTGGTAGCGGAGTCCAAGACAGGATTTTTCCTGATCGCTTTAAAAAGATACCGCGTAAGGTGTTGGTGGCATCTAAAAATTTCAGCTCATTTGAGATCATCACTTGAATTTTCTTAAAACAAAGGAATCCTAGGGTTCAGTAAGATCCAAAGTTTGACCATGAAATCATTGATTGTAACATTAAGCTTGGCTGTTTCGGGTGTCCTCAATGCGGCCCCGAGAATTGAAAGTTTGACTGACCTCCGCAGTCTTGAGAAAAAAGTGAAAGCGGTGGTGAAAAATCAAACGGGCGCGACTATTTCCCTAGTTTCGACAGAATCGGGCTCCTCGGGGAGTGGTGTGATTGTCAGTGCCGACGGCTTGATCTTGACTGCCGCCCATGTCACCGCGGGGAGTGAGGAGATGACTGTCATTTTCCCGGAGGGGAGGCAGGAGAGGGCCCGAGTAATGGGGGCGAATGATACCCGGGATGCCTCGATGGCTCAATTGATTGGTGCAGGTCCTTGGCCTTTTGCCGAAATCGGAAATTCAGACGAGCTTGTGGTTGGAGATTTTGTTGTGGCGATGGGGCATCCGAAGGGATTTGACCCAACCCGGCGTCCTCCGGTCCGCTTCGGGCGAATCATGACAAGGGGTGAATATGGCTTCATTACGACCGACTGTACCGTGGTGGGAGGAGACAGTGGAGGACCGCTTTTCGATCTTGAGGGCCGAGTGGTGGGGATCCACTCTCACATTGCCAAAGATCGTAAAATTAACAACCACGCTGGCATTTCAGGATATGTTCGCTCGTGGGACAAGATGCGCAAAGGCGACGTTTGGGGGCGACTGGGAGGGATCGATCGGGATGAGGAACGCCCCGTGCTGGGTTTAGTTCTGAGTAATGAGAACTCGGTAATGAGTGCGGTGAAAGTGCCTGAAAAATCGCCGGCTTATGCGGCTGGTTTGCGCGTTGGAGATCAGATTCTCAAAGTCGCTGACGAAATTGTTGAGAACCCGACAGAAATGCGCGATGTCTTGATTGATCTGGAACCTGGGGATCACGTAGGAGTTGTCATAAGGCGCGGTGAAGAAAGCAGAACCTTCATAGTGAAGCTGGCCGCCCTTGGAGATGTCTATGAACTTTATTTACGATAGAATGATGAAAACAATAGTTCTGACGTTTATGATTGTGATGCCGCTCCCAGTCAGTGGGCAGATGCGGGTTCCACATATCCCCAAGGCCGATCTTGCGCTTACTAATAAGCAGGCCATTGAAGTTTTTGATGCTCTGCGTGGAGTGTCGCACCTTTGTAAGGAAGTGGTCTTCCCGATCTATTCTTTCCGGAGCCGGATTGCCTATGGTGTTTCCATTGGCAAAGATCGCTTGATTGCCAAGGCAAGCGAGGTTGCGATTCAAGCGCATCTGATGACACTTAATAAAAAGAACGAAACTGTGCGCCTGACTGTGATCGGAGCCTATCCTGACCATGATTTGGTTTTGCTGAGTGCTCCCGGACTGGGAGCGCCTGCGGCCCAATGGGGTGACTCTTCAACATTAGAGGAAGGTTCGTTTTTGACTGCGATACGACCCGATGGCGAGGCCCAGGCAATGGGTGTTCTAAGTGTGCATGAACGGAGTTTGCGGCAGACCGACCAAGGATATCTTGGGGTTGCGATTGACCCGAGGGAGATGGGAGAGGGGGTTGTCATTGCGAGTGTCTTTAAAGACTCGGCTGCTCACAAAGCCGGGATGATGCCCGGTGACACCCTCTTGAAGATCAAAGGGAAGATCGTTAAAGGGTATTATGAGGTCTCGACGATGTTGCGACGTTTGAAGGTTGGTGAGAAACCGGAGTTGTCGATTGTGCGCGAGGGGCAACCTCGATTGGTATTTCCTACCCTTCAGGCTAGGCAGGTTCAGCAATATGAATCCCGTCGCATGAAATCAATGGATGGAGAGCAGAACCGAGTGAGATCAAATTTTTCAAATGTCCTGCAATCCGACATGGAATTGGGTGTGGAAGATACCGGACTGCCGGTAGCGGACTTAGAGGGAAGAATCGTCGGGATGGTTATTGCGAGAGCCGGGAGAATCAGCACTCTAATTCTTCCGGGGGAGGAGATGAAGGACTTGCTCTCCAGGGAACCGCAAGAAATCGACATGAAACCAAGCCGGCCTATTCGTGGGGCGGGACGATCATCTGAATCCATGAGTGCCGATGATCGTGAAAAGCTACTGCGGAAATTACAGGATTTATTAGAAGGTGGTTAATTCTACCCTTTGACCTGGTCAAGGTGCATGATCGCAAAGTCTGCACCGGGCATCTTCCAACTATGGGAATCGCGGATCGATTTCTGGGTAAATTGGTGCGCTTGGTCTGCGGCTTCAAAAATTGGTCGCTTCTCAGCTAGTCCGACTGCAAAGGCTGCAGCCAGTGTGCAGCCGGTCCCATGGGTTTGCGGGATTTTCTGGAAAGGCGCTTTCAATGCTCTTTTTACTCCGTCTTGGTCGATGAGGAGGTCACAGATCTCTCCTTTTAACGTCGAGTGTCCGCCTTTCAAATAGCAGGCGGTAGTGAATTGTTTGGCGAGAGCATAGGCTGCCGATTCTTGATCTTCACTTGTTTGGATTTTTCTACCTAACAGGATTTCAGCTTCTGGAAAGTTGGGGGTGATTACGGTTGCGAGTGTGAGGAGTTTTTTGAGAGCGCCTAGAGAGCCACTTGTTTGAAGGGCATCTCCCGTGGATGCAACCATGACCGGATCGACAACAAGCGGGATGTCTCGGTCCTGCAAAAGCTCAAAGACGATTGCCACTTGTTCCGGCGTACAAAGGAGCCCGGTTTTAATGGCATTGATGGGATAGCTCTCGAAAAGAATCTCCAGCTGATCTCTGAAAATATCTAGGGGAATCGGGTGGATGCTCCGAACCTCAAGCGGAGTTTCGGCGACAACGCAGGTCAAAGCCGTCAACCCATGGCATCCCAGTGTGCTGAATGTTTTGAGGTCAGCCTGAAGGCCCGCACCAGCCGAGCAATCGGACCCGGCGATGCTGAGAACGATAGGCTTTGCCATTTTACGCTTCGACGAGGTCTTTTTTGGTATAGCCGTTTTCTTCGGCATACTTGCGGACGTCGGCGGTGATCTTCATCGAGCAAAAGGTAGGGCCACACATCGAACAAAAATGCGCAGTTTTGGCACCCTCGGCGGGAAGTGTTTCGTCGTGAAAGTCAATGGCACGGGCCGGGTCGAGTCCGAGGGCGAATTGGTCGCGCCAGCGAAATTCGAAACGGGCCTTTGAAATGGCATTGTCGCGTTCTTGCGCAGCTGGGTGTCCCTTGGCGAGGTCTGCGGCGTGGGCAGCTATTTTATAAGTGATGACTCCTTCGCGAACATCGTCGCGATTGGGGAGGCCGAGGTGTTCCTTCGGCGTGACGTAGCAAAGCATGGCGCAACCATACCATCCGATATTGGCAGCTCCGATACCGCTCGTTATGTGATCGTATCCGGGCGCAATGTCGGTAGTCAGCGGTCCGAGGGTGTAGAAGGGAGCTTCGTGACACCAATCGATTTGCTTTTGCATATTTTCTTCAATGAGTTGCATCGGAACGTGGCCGGGGCCTTCATTCATGACTTGGCAGCCTTTGGCCCAGGCACGTGTGGTGAGCTCGCCCTGGATTTCCAATTCGGCTAGCTGCGCGTAATCGTTGGCGTCGGCAATCGATCCAGGGCGAAGCCCGTCGCCGATGGAGAAACTGACGTCGTATGCGGCACAGATGTCACAGATCTCGTCCCAATGGGTGTAAAGGAAGTTCTCGGAATTATGGTGGAGAGACCACTTGGCCAGAATGGATCCGCCACGAGAAACGATTCCGGTCATACGACGGGCGGTGTGTGGGACGAACCGCTTCAGGACAGCGGCGTGGATGGTGAAGTAATCGACCCCTTGTTCGGCCTGCTCGATGAGGGTGTCGCGGTAGAGTTCCCAGGTGAGGTCTTCGATACGTCCGTTAACTTTTTCGAGAGCCTGGTAGATCGGAACGGTGCCGATCGGAACGGGCGAATTGCGCAGAATCCATTCGCGGGTGGCATGGATGTTTTTCCCGGTGGAGAGATCCATCACGGTGTCAGCGCCCCACTTGGTGGACCAGCGCATTTTTTCGACTTCTTCATCGATGGTGGATGCGACTGCGCTGTTGCCGATATTGGCGTTGATTTTCACGAGGAAATTGCGCCCGATGATCATGGGTTCGAGCTCCGGGTGATTGATGTTGCAGGGAATGATGGCGCGTCCGCGGGCAACCTCGGAACGAACAAATTCGGCAGTAATCAGCTTGGGGATTTCGGCGCCGTAAGTTTGACCGGGATGTTGGTGATTCATCACATTGCGAGACACCTGCTCGAAAGGATTAATCTCACTCGGGCGGGGCATTTCGTAGCCCTCGGGAGTTGAGTTCTGCTGACGAATGAATTCCTTGACGGTATCGGAAGCATCATCGGGGAGTTCGTCGAGCGTCGGATAGCGATCGTGAATCGTTTTAAATTCCTCGAGACGGCCGTTGTTCTCGCGGATCGCGATATACTCCATTTCAGGTGTGATGATGCCTTGGTCGGCATACCACTTTTGTGTGACTGGTTTGCCGGTAGACCTGAGAGGCTTGCGCTTCAAGCCAGGGTATCCCTTGAGCCTGTTTTTGGATGCTTTATTCTTGTTGTATTTCTCGGCGTGGGCTTCGGAAAGATAGCCATTGTCGATAGCTTGAATTTCGCGACCTTCGTATTCTTCGATATCGCCTCGTTCGAGAATCCAGTCACGACGGAGAGCGGGGAGTCCCTGGGTTACGTCGCCATCGAAAGAGGGGTCTCCCCACGGTCCGGAGCAATCATAGACTCGGATGGGTGGATTTTCCTCGATACGCCCGTTGGGATGCTCGGTGTCGGAAAGGCGAATTTCCCGCATGGGCACTTTGACCGATGGATGGATTTGGCCTGCGACATAGATGCGGGTCGAGTTGGGAAAGATGGTGGGATCTTTTTCAATTGCGGCGAGCTCGGCTGAGTTGTCGATGTCTTCGACGAAGTTGCCGGTGTAGTCGCTGCGCTGCTTGGAGTTTTTGTGCGTAATGCCGTTTTCGTCTGGAGAAATCATAGATTCTTGTTGTTGGAAATAGAAAGCCTGCCGGCTTCAAAGTGAATGCGCGACAGGCGTGAGCTAGATTTCGGTCTGACTCCCAAATCCACCGAGGCGGCTTTGGTGGTGAGGGTCTGATCTCAGAATCTCCGCCGGAACGGAAAAACACCCCTGTCGTTGTTGCGAGTAACGTGGCGGCGAGAGAGGTGCTTGTCAAGATAGGCTCGATCAATTTCTGTCGGGTTCTTTTGCAGTGGAGCAGGCACAAGGCGGAAATCTTTTACGGAAACCCGGGAAATGGTATCTCCAAAGGTCGTGCTGATTGAGTTTGATGGGCTTCCGAGAGCCAGGTGGTAGTAGTAACGGTATTTAATGCGGTGCGTATGAGTCATTACCAATTAAGTTAGCTCCTTCCACTCTCGGGGATTATCCATGGCCATCAGGATCCCGACCTCCAAACCCGAGGAGGACCACCAAGACTCGGACGTGAGAGACAGCTAAGATGATCTGCAGAGAGCCGGCCCAAGTTGCGGCTCCGTCGTGGAAGTCGTGGGTGTTTGGATTACCTGGAATCCTCGAGGAGGATCGGAGGTGGAGCTGGCTGAGCTTTGAGAGAGTGAGCCAGCAAGTAAGAGGCTAGCGAGTTTTTTCATGGATAATGATCAGCGGGTAAGGTATCGCTCACCATCGGTTCTTGCAACTGCCCGGTCCATCGTCAGAGTCAGGTTTGTCTCTTGATGAATTGAGACGGTGTTAGTTCTTTCTCTTGGGCAAATGCTTTGGAGAAGTGGGAGAGAGATTGATAGCCGACCTCAAAGGCAACTTCCGTGACGTTAAGTTGGTGGCTGGAGAGAAGTTCGGCGGCCTTTTCAATTCGGAGGGCCCTAAGATGTAGCGAGAGAGTTTTGCCAGTTTCTTGTTTTACCAGCCTGCTGAGATAATGCGGAGCACATCCGACGTCTTGAGAGAGTGACTTTAGATCGAGTGGGAAGGTGAGGCGTGATTGCAGGAGGGTTAGCGCCTCTTTGACATAGCGATGCGCTCTTGATTTCACCGCGGCGCAGAGGGACGGAGCTTCTACTTGTGGTTGGTGGAAAAGATAGAGCGAGAGGATTTCAAGAGTCTTGGCAAGGAACCACGCTCGTTGAGCGGCTTCTGGTACAGGTGGCTCCAGGAAATCTCGATAGAAGAATTGTTCACGGGGCGACCACCGCCAAATCATCCCAAGATTCTTTTTTATTAAAGGAGCGACGTCACCGTAGATCTTGCGGATGGCCTCCTGAGGAAGAACAAGTAGGATGAAGTCATGTGTATTTTTTCCTGAGAAACGAGTCGCGGTTTTGAGTGGAGAGGTATCCGCGCAGGTAAATAGCGCGATGGAAGTAGGCAGCAGAGTGAGCCTAGTATCCGAGGTCATGATCAAGCCCTCCCCGGATTTGTTTAAAACAATGTGGAGAGAGGAATCTTGAAGGAATGAAGACCAGCTCCCAGCCTTTCCCTCGGGACTGGTTAGGTGAAAGACATCGAAGTCCAAGGTGCCGGATTGGCGATGGAGCAGGCGAGATTTGATGGCTCTGAAATCAAATTAGTGAATCCTATGCGGCGGGCCGCACGGTTACTCTGATGTCATTGAAGGGGATCTTTTCGGTGGTAAATTCAAAGAAGAGTGACTTTACCCGAGGAAGGACCCGGGCAAGGGGAGAGATGGAAAAATTTTCCGGGCCGACCCGATTGAGTGGATCTGAAGCCTCAAGGTTAAAGTTAAGGGAAACCCATTGCCTGATACGAAAACCGAGAAGGAAATACCGTCGTTCAAGGCGAGGAAGTAGGCGGTAAAACTTGGTGAGAATTGCCTTGGCCGAGGATTGCTTGAAAACCTGCCGGAGCTCTAGGAGGACATTGGCCTTGGCGCTGGAAAAGGATTTCGAAACGTGGAGCAGCTCTCGATCAATCCAATTGAGGACGGGTTTCGCAATTGGGAGAATTGAAGGAGTGCTCCGTTTAGTTGAAATGATCGTTGGCATCCCGTAAGGTTCGTGGGACCATTGCGCCGGCGATTGGCATTGTCAACGAAATAAATGAGACCGAGTCTCAATAGCGATAAGTTTCCATATGGCGAAAACAATTTGTGACTGGTCCCGCAAGGATTTGGAAAAAAAGGTCGATAAGCTCTATGCTTTGACCAGTAAGCCTTCTTTTTATTGTCGAAAGTGTGGCTGTGTCGCAAATACAAAACAAGTCCTCTGCAAAGCAAAGGACTTGCCGGTTCCCGAGGACGATTAACTGGCGGCTACTTCAGATAGCTGTGAAGGAACCAAAGCGCCTTTTGACCCTCCCAATGAGGAGATTCTCAGTTTCTACATTACCGTCGGAGGACGCGATTTTCCGCCCTTTCACAAAGGCCTCGATCACAACTTGGTGAACTACCACGTGAGCTTGGCCGAGAGAGTGGAATTGAGACCGGATTCATTGAGGCCGGATCCATGAACACGATAGTCTTCGTTGGTCAGATTTTCGAGGGCGAGATTGAACTGGAGTTTGTTGGTGGCCTGCCAGCCGGCGTAGAGGGAGGCAGTGAGGTAGGCTGGCGTAGCGCCTGATGGGATACGTTGGAGATCACCTTTGTCGCTCGCTGAGAGACGATCGGCCTCAGCAGCCCCAGTGAGGCGGGCTTCGGCCCACCAATCTCGGGAGGGCGCGTCGTAGCGAAGTGCGATCGATCCACGGAAAGGAGAAAGACGGGAGACCGGCTCAGTGATTTCCGGACCTCCGATGTATGAGGGACGGTCAGAATCGCCATACTGGTATGTCAGGAATCCAGAGAGTGTCCAATCTGGCGAGAAATTCCATGCCGCTTCGGCCTCGACGCCGGTGATCCATGCTTCACTGCCATTTATTGTGACCGTGTCGCTGACTGCTAAGCTCTGAGGAATTCGAGTGATGACATCGTCGACCTTTGTATAGAATGTGGCGACTTCCAAGATGAGATTCTCCTGCTCGTGACGACCGCCCAGTTCAAAGGTCAGAGTGGTCTCGGGATCGAGATCAAGGTTGCCCAAATTCTGGGCCCCTGAACGAGTGGTCAAATTTCCGGAGAGGTCGTTTACATTGGGAGCGCGGAAGCCCTGGGATGCTCCTCCGAAAATGGACCAGCAATCATTGAGGTGATAGATGCTTCGGAGGCCTCCAACGAGCGAGTCCCAGGATTCATCGGCTGAGATGTCGTTGGTGCCATCCCAGATTCTCCCCAGATCAGCCTCAGCATAGGTGTATCGGAGGCCTGCGGTAGCTTTGAAGCGATCGTTGAAATAGTGACGGGCTTGGGTAAATAATCCGAGAGACTGATAGGTGGCGTCATCAGCGAGAGGACGTCGGCGAGGTTCGAAGACGCCGTTTCGCGATCCGCGGGAATCAATCCGATCTTCATAATAATCAGCTCCGTAGAGCAGACGGGTCTTTTCACTGAGATTGGAGTGGGCTTCGAGGGCGAGGCCGTAGGTCTGGGTTTCGATTTCACCGAAACGAGTCTGAGCGCGATCCGGGTTGCGATCTTGAAATTCCGTATCCTGTGAATCCTGGTAGGAAAGGGTGGCGCGATAGCGTTGGATCGCTCCGCCGGTGGGCTCTCCATCGAGGCGAAGGTAGCTTAGCGAACGTTCCTGATCGTAGACGCGGCTTGTGAATCTTCCTGGTGCGAGCCCTTCCCAGCCGCCGGGATTCTTAAGGGTAGAGTGCCACCGATTCACCTCGTCTTGGTCGAGATACTGATGAGCAAGGGTTAGCTGATGGTTTTCGTTGATGGAGAATTCGAATTTGAGATCGTGATTTTTTTCTGGATAGCCGGTTCCCTCCATGGTGCCGTAATAGTCTGAACGAACGTCACCAAATTCCTTGAGTGTTGCTCCAAGAGTCAGTCCCCATTTTCCGCCCTCACCGAAGGATTGCTCGAGGCGTCCGACATGGGATTCCGAGTTGGTGCTGAAGCGATAAAATGCCGAACCATGTTGGAAGAATCCGGGATCGTAGTCGAGGTAGTCACTGGAGACCGTCATGGCGTTAAGGGTTCCGCCGAGTGCATCCGACCCATAGAGGACTGATCCTTGTGACTTCACGAGTTCAAATCGCTCAAGTCCCAAGCCATCAATGGTATTGGCATACTGAACAGGGCCAGAGCGAAAAGTGGAATTGTTCATGCGAATTCCATCCACGAGATAGAGGTTTTGTCGCCCGGTAAATCCGCGAATAAACGGGGAACCATGCCCGTGTGTTGTTTTTTGAACCGAAACTCCCGGAGTCAGGGCCAGAGCCTCGGGGAGGCTCCGGAAGTTATTTTCGATCATGTCATCATTAGTCACGGTCTCAACTGACTGGGTGCTATCAGCGGCATTCTCAGGCTCGCGGGAGGCAGTGACGACCACAGGAGCGAGGGTTACGATTTCTTGTCCGGCGGCCAGCGAAGTGAAAGAGAAGAAGGCGAGTCCAAAGGGCGTGGACAAAGATCCTAGGGGGATTTTCATGCGCGTTTCATAAATGAACGCAAGCAAACCGCAAGTGATAATAAAGCAGTTTCCGCAGTGGGAAATCTTCTTTGTTGACTGGGGCCGACGAGATCTACTTGAGAGCTTTTGGTGGTCCAAAGATTTCGGCGAGAAGGAGAGCCTCTCTCGCTGCGGTTGGGCTTGAAAGATGGGCCTTCAGGCGGGTCTTGGTTGACAAGGAATTGATTTTTCGCCGCGGTCCATTGGGCCTTGAGTTGAACCGATCCAGAGCTGCTTCCTCCGCAGAGCTCAAAGTTGCCAACTCCACTTTCCGGGGCTCGGGAGCGGGTGCGGGGACTTGAGCTGGAGTCGGGGTAGGAAGAGGTGGTGGAGCGGCTGCGGGAATTTGCAGTTGCTGTCTCTGCGCCGCCAACTCGGCCTCATAGGCCTCATAGAGTTCCTCATAGCCTTCCTCTTCCTCCGCTTGGGGAGGTTGATTTTGCTGATTCCTTTTTTCGATGAGAGCTTTGAGCCCGGCAATAATCATTGCCACGAAGACAATGATTACATTGGGGTTGATGTCGATCTCAGCGAGCATCAGGATTGGGTCTCATTAGGTTCATCGCCGATGGAGTCACGCATTTTGGTGTCAGCGACGACATTTTGATACTTGGCGTAGTCCATGACGCCGAGTTGTCCATTGCGGAAAGCTTCGGCGATTGCCATGGGAACAGTGGCTTCGGCTTCGACAACCTTCGCCTGCATCTCCTGGGTGCGGGCGGACATTTCCTGCTCGGACGCCACCGCAGCGGCGCGACGCATTTCGGCCTTCGCTTGGGCAACTCGCTTGTCGGCTTCCGCTTGCTCGGTTTGGAGTCGGGCTCCAACGTTGTCCGCGACATCGACGTCGGCGATATCGATGGAGAGAATTTCAAAAGCGGTGGCGGCATCGACTCCTTTGCCGAGAACGAGGTGGGAAATGGAATCGGGATTCTCAAGAACGGTCTTGTAAGAAGCCGCTGAACCTACTGATGTCACGATCCCTTCGCCAACACGGGCGATGATCGTTTCTTCGGTAGCTCCACCAACAAAGCGGTCGAGATTAGTGCGAACAGTGACCCGGGCCCGGACATTGACACCGATACCGTCTTTTGCCACCGCGGTAATCTTGGTGATTCCGGCTGATGGATTCGGGCAGTCGATGACCTTGGGGTTAATTGAGGTGCGAACGGCTTCGAGGACGGTCTTGCCTGTATCTTTGGTGGCAAGGTCGATGGCGCAGGCGCGGTCGAAAGTGAGATTGATGCCCGCTTTTTCGGCCGCCACGAGTGCAAGAACGACATTGATGATGTCACCACCGGCAAGGTAGTGGGCTTCAAGTTGGTCGGTGGTATAGTCCAGACCCGCTTTTGCCGCGGTGATCCGGCTGTTTACAATTGTAGCGGGATGAACTTTCCGGAATCTCATGAAAACCAGGTTAAGGAAGCTCACCGGAGTCCCAGCGGCTTTGGCTTGGATCCACAGACCAAGGAAATTGACGAAGATCAGGCCGATCACCAAGAGAACGATGACTCCAAAGACGGCGAGGATCACAGGAAGGAGGCTCGCGAGGACAGGAATGGTATTCATGATGTGTTAGACTACCTAAAGGAGACAGCGATGCAAATTGAAGTTTGAATTTCCTGAAGATTAAAATGATGCTCGTGAGGTGAGCAATTCGGAGCGCGTCATTGGAATCATCGCGGGGAACGGGATTTACCCCGAAACCTTTGTGAATGCGGCCCGGGAGCGTGGGGTTAAACTGGTGATGGCTGCTTTCAAAGGCGAGACGAGGGAGGGGCTGAGCGAGCAGGTGGGTACCTTTAAGTTGTTTCGCGTGGGGCAGTTGGGAGGATTGATCAAGTTTTTTAAAAAGCATAGGGCCACCGAAGTGATCATGGTTGGCCAGATCGCTCCCAAAAATCTTTTCTCTCTCTGGCCGGATATACGGATGGCGAAAATGCTTTATTCGGTGAAAGAGCGGAATGCCGAGTCTCTCTTCGGAGCGATTGCAGGGGAGTTGGAGAAGGACGGTATCACTCTGCTGCCTGCGACGACCTTTCTGGAAGATCAGATGTCCACGGAAGGCCTCCTATTCGGCTCCGCGATTTCCGAACGGGATTGGGAGGATGTTCATTTCGGGTATAAGATCGTAAAGGCAACGAGCGCCCACGATATTGGACAAAGCATCGTGGTCCGGCGCGGCACCGTTCTTGCAGTTGAAGCCTTCGAAGGAACTGATGAATGTATCAAGCGAGGCGGAAAACTTGGAAACGGAAAAGAAGTGACCTTGGTGAAAGTTTCCAAACCAAATCAAGATATGCGCTTCGACGTCCCCGTCATTGGTCCGAAGACAATCGATAGCTGCCGCGAAGCGGGGGTTTCTTGCATTGCCGTCGAGGCGGGGAAGACTCTCTTCCTTGGTCGTGACGAGGTGGCAAAAAAGTGCAATGAAGCCAAGATCTCGGTGGTTGGGATCTAGGTGTGAGCTCTGGTTTAATGGAAATCGTGTGAGCTAGAGGCCATGCCGGGGGCTTTGGCTAAGGGGCTGACCGAAGTGATATAGATGGTAGGTTGTCGGCCTTCGGTGATTTGCAGACGTCCTTGGCAGAGGAGGAAAGATTCACTGATGATAGTGAGGCGGAAGTGTTTGAAGGTTTTGCGGGGGACGAAAAGGTTGGCGATTCCGTATTCGTCTTCGAGGGAGATGAAGCAGTGTCCTTTTGCGGTGCCGGGACGTTGGCGGCAGATGACCATGCCGGCGATGCTCAGCGGAGTGCCGTGCCAGAGACGTTTGAGATCGTCGGAGGTGACTAGTTTGGAATCGCGCTGAGCTTGGCGCCAAAGCCGCATTGGATGAGGGCCGAGGCTGGCTCCTTGCAGGGTGAAGTCGGTCTCAAGTCGCTCGTCGGGTTGCATCATTTCTAGGACTTTTTCTTTGGAGTTCTCTTTTTTAGCGAAGAGATCGTCGAAGGGGAGTTGTTCACTCTGCCATAGGGCATCACGGCGGTTTTCGATTTCAGGGAGTTCATTAAGTGCGCCGATGGCGGCGAGGGTGCGGCGTTCTTTTTTGTTGGGCGCAACGCGATGGAGGAAGTCATTCAAGGAGGTGAAGCGGAATTGGCTGCGTTCCTCGAGAATACGTTCATTGGTGTGACTGCGGATTCCTTTCAGGCGATGAAAGCCGAGGCGCAGGGTCGCGTCGTCGATGACGGTCGTTTCGATCATCGATTCATTGAGTGAGACCGGCTTTGTGCGCACGCCGTGTCTTCGGGCGTCCTGGATGAGAGTATTGACTGAGTAAAATCCCATCGGTTGGTTGTTGATGAGTCCGCAGAAAAATTCAGCGGCGCGATGTTGTTTCAGCCAGCAGGACGCGTAGGCGATGAGCGCGAAGGAGATGGCGTGGGATTCGGGGAACCCGTAAAGCGAAAAGGCTCCGATGGATTGCACCACACGCTCCTGGGCTTCTTTTGGAATATTTTTCTTGGCCATGCGGGCTTGGAGTTTTTGGGAAATCTCCATCATGCGTTCGTCGGAACGTTTGAAAGACATCGCCTTACGTAAGTAGTCGGCTTCCACGCCGGTGAAGTTGGCGATTTCCATGGCCATGCGGAGAACCTGTTCCTGGAAGAGAGGGACGCCGAGAGTACGTTTGAGGATCGGCTCGAAAGAGGGATGGATATACTCGATCGCTTCCCGTCCGGTGCGTCGATTGAGGTAGGGGTGAACGAGATCGCCTACGATGGGTCCGGGTCGAATGATGGCCACTTGTATCGCGAGATCGTAGAATGTCTTGGGTTGCATGATGGGAAGCGTGGCCATCTGGGCTCGGGATTCGACCTGGAAGGTGCCGACGGTATCGGCGCGACATAGGAGGTCATAAGTAGCGGGATCATCTTTGGGGATCTTAGCGAGATCGACGGGGCGGCCGCGTTGTTCGCAAATGCGGAGGGCGTCTTCCATGGCCGCGAGCATGCCCAGCCCGAGGAGGTCGACTTTGACAATGCCGAGGTCTTCGCAGTCGTCCTTGTCCCACTGCAACACGGTGCGCCCGGGCATGGCGGCGGGTTGGAGCGGGACGATGTGATCGAGCCCGTCGTCACAAAAGACCATGCCGCCGGAATGCTGTCCGAGGTGACGGGGTGAGTGGAGAATGTCGTGATAGAGTTGCAGGAGTGCGTTGAAGCGGGGATGGTTGGCGGGAACTCCGGAGCGCTCGATGGTGTCGGCAAGATTCATGACCTGGCTGCGTGGGTAGTAGTTGTCCATCGAGAGTTCTTCGGGCGGCTTCTCTTGCTTGGTGTCCTGAACCTTGGGCGAGGCACAGAGTTCGGTGAAGCGATTGGCGATTGTTTCGGGGAAGCCAAGAACCTTGGACATTTCCCGGAAGGCGGAGCGCGGTTTGTAGGTGATGACATTGGCCGTCATCGCCGCGCCGCGTGGGGCGTATTTTTGGAAGAGGTATTGGATGACGAATTCGCGCCGCTCGCCGGAGGGGAAGTCGATATCGATATCGGGCCAGGATTGGCGGTTTTCTGAAAGGAAGCGTTCGAAGAGAAGTCCTCCCGCGACGGGATCGACGCTGGTGACGCCGAGGGCGTAACAGACGAGCGAGTTGGCGGCTGAACCTCGTCCCTGACAAAGGATTCCGTGGGAGCGGGCGAAACGCACGAGGTCCCATACGATGAGAAAGTAACCGGAGAAGCCGAGTTGACGGATCGTGCTGAGTTCGTGGCTGACTTGTTGTCGGTGTTGTGGGCTGACTTTTTTGAAGCGTGTTTTGAGACCAAAGACGACGCGATTTCTGAGGGTTTCGTGTTGAGCTTCGTCGCTGAGGAGTTCGTTGGTTTCGGGATCACGGAAACGGGGAAAGCGGTAGCCGAGGTTTTCGAGTGAAAAGGCGCAGCGCTCACTCAACTCGTAGGCGTGTCGTGCTGCTTCAGGATAAGCGGAGAAGAGTTGCTGGAGTTCCACGGGGGATTTCAGAAAACGTTCTCCATTCATCTCGAGGCGGCGTCCGGCGTCATCGAGCGTGGTCTTTTCACGAAGACAGGTGAAGGCGTCTGTGAGGAGACGATTTTTGGGTTTGGCATAAAGAGGCGCGTTGCTTGCAAGCAGGGGGAGCTTGAGATGTTCACCGAGATCACGCATGAGTTGGTTTCGGCGTTCCTCGCCCCGTCGGTGATGACGAAAGAGGGCGAGTGAGACATTGTGGGGGCCGAAGAGTTCTTTGAGCGCGATGGCAGAAGCGAGGAGTTTTTGTCGGGTCAGTTTGACAAAGGACTCGGGCGTGAGAACGGCATGAAGCCCCGAAAGCGAATGCTCTTCCCAGTGTAGGGATTCGGGTGCGCAATGACAGCGGGTAAGGAGTTGCGAGAGGTTTTGGTAGCCTTGTCGGGATTGGCAGAGGACGGGGAGTTGGGAGATCGTGAAGGATTTCCCAGAAAGCGGGAGGCTTTCCAAGGTCGCGCCGACGATGGCGCGGATGCCATGTTTTTGCGCGGTGTGGTGGGCACGGGCGGAGCCGTAGAAGCCCATGTGGTCGACGAGGCCAATGGTTTTGTGCCCAAGTTCGACGGCGCGAGTAAAGAGATCTTCAGGAAGGCTGGAACCGTGGAGAAAGGAGAAAGAGGATTTTGCGAGGAGCTCCATGGCCCAGCAACCCTAAGTGAGGATTGTTCACTTGAACAATTATTTTAATTGTGAATTTGAGAGGCTGGTGAATTTCGAATAGGAGTTTTGAGACTCTATCCATAGATTCCGGTGAGGGCCCAGGTTTCGGGGGGGGTGAAGGAGAGTTGGAGGAGGGTTTCTCTGTTGAGTTCGATGTCCCATTCGACTTGTTGCCAGGTGTCTTGCCACCATGATCCGGATAAGGGGAAGGGGCCGCGGAGGGTGGTGATGGTGCCTTGGTGCGGNCCGGTNAGGATGGCGAGGGGGCGCGGGAATTTTTCTTCCTTTTNGGTGGCTAGATGAACGGTGAGTGGCGGGCGGAATCGAGACATGGGCAGGCGGGAGTTCGGCCAGTGTTCGATGCCGGTGGGTTTGGTGAAGTCGGGAGTGATCGGGTGGAGTTCGAGGATGTCGGGACGGTGGGTGTTGGCGATCTGGGGAATGCCGAGGCGGTGGGCTCCGACGATGCCGGAGAGGCGGCGCAGGGTGTCGGCGAATTGGTTCGGGTCTTTGATGCCGCGATGGAAGAGTTGGTGCTGCGCGTGTCGTGGGAGAGTGGGAATGAGCTCGAGATGGAATTCATTGATGGGCGCGGTAGCGGAGAAGTTTTCGAGATGCGTATGGAGGGAGCTGAGAAGGATGTCGGACGAAAGACTGGGCTCGGACATTTCCATGGTGCGGGCATAGCCGCCACCATTTTCGAAGGAAAGGTGTAGGGTCATCTCGGCGGCGGCGCGTTGGTGGTGGGCGAGACGATTGCAGAGGGTCTGGAGGAGGCGTCGGGCGATGAAGAGAATGGGTTCGTGATTTTCCACGGGAGGTTCGAAGATGTGGCTGATCTGAAAGACACATAAAGGCTGGTGGAGTTTGAGGAGGCGGGTGCTTTTTTCGTGGAGGATATCGTGAAGTCGGGCGAGATCGGGGCCGAGGCGTTCGGCGAGTCCTTGTCGAGGCAAGGCGGCAAGATCGCCGAGAGTGTTGAGTCCCCAGAGTTGAAGGACTTCCAGATCTCTGGGGGGGAAGCTACTGCTTTTGATGAGTTCGTCCAAAGGCAAGGCGAGGGGAGAGAAGTTCTCGGGAAGGTGTCCCGGTCGGGCGGCGGTGTGGCGGGAAAGCGCGGTGAGGTGAGCAAGGTCGGGGGTGGAGCCGAGAGCGGCTTGCACGGGGAGAGCGAGGTGCTTTGATGCGTCGAGGCTGGTATGGAGCCAATCGTTGTCGGATGAACAGAGAATGCTTGAGAGATCGAGTAGGAAGGTTTCCGGCGAGGTGAGTTCGAAGTCGGGGGTGAGGCTTTCGATGAAGGCGAGGAGTTCGCGGCGGGTTGCGATCTCGGCCTCTTCGTCGGATTCCATCAAAAGAAGATCCGCGCAGCGAGCGAGGGCGCGGGTGGTGCGGAGGCCGGGGAGAAGTCCGTGTTGCCGGGCGGCTTCGTTGACTTCGAGGAGCGATGACTTTTCACGTTCGCCTTGCGAGAGAAGAACGGCGGCTTGTTCCGGAGCGATGCCGTCTCGCGCGAGGAGGCAGTTTAGGGAAAAAGCCGGAAAGTGGAAGCAGGAGAACATGGCGGGGTCAGAGCGCGGCGCGTTGCGCGAGGTGTTTTTCCTGAAACTTCAATCGAGGGGGTTGGCGTTCGAGGTGATCGAGACTGAAATTCCCGGTGAGGGTGAGTCGTTGTTTAACCGAGGGGAGAAGAGGCTGTGAAGTAAGCGCGAGCAAGGTGGTACCACTTTCGCGGGCTTGGTTTCGCAGGCGATGCCAGGTGGACATGGGAAGACGTTTGAGTTCGCGCGTCGGAGTAAAATGGAGATCGAGCAAGACGAGCGGGAGATTGCCGTCGCGGAGGAGGAGATCGCTACATTGGATGGCCTGGGAAATCTCGCGGCAACGGATCCAGAAGAGCTGCTGGCATTTGAGGTTGCCGTGAGAGCCGGGGTCGAAGGAATCGCGTCCGTCGATGAGGGCGAGGGGGAGATCGCATTCTTGGGCGAGGAGTTCGGAAATGAATAAAGCCATGCCCTGATTGGGCTGAGAGGAGACGACTTCGTTGATGCTGCCGCGTTCGAAGGTGAGGCTGGAGGTGGCGTGGGGTTCTTCGGAAAGAGGGGCAGGACGATGCGCGGCGGGAAACTTTTCGCGAAGTTCCCGGCGAAGTTCATTGATTTCTAAAAGTGTAGACAAGTGTTCATTAGAACAACATTATGTGACTGGTCAAGTGCAGATGTGGGGTTGGATTTTTTCAACCACGGATCTCGCGAATTGACGCGGACCTTTTCTTGGGCTTTTGAGGAGTTTACCAGCGGGGCTACTTAGCCTTCGCCTCGAACTCAGGGAGTTTCTTCAGGGCCTCGGGGGTGCCGATGATTTTGAGGCAGGTGACGACTTTGGCCGCTGCGGTCTTTTTGTCTTCGGGGGATTTGGAGTAGAGGCTTTCGACGATGAGGTAGTGGCGGAGGGCTTCGCCGGGTTGTTTGGCGGCCATTTCGATGTCCCCGGCGTGAAGACGGAGAGCGATGTCTAGTTCGCCCTGGGGGCGGAGGTCGAGGGCGTCGGAGGTAGCCTGTCGAGCTTCTTCGAATTTTTTGGAGTCAACGTAAGCCTGGGATTGGAAGAAATGAGCTTCCGCTTTTCGGTAGGGGGATTCTTCGAGTTTGAGAATCTCCTCAGCGGCTTTAAGAGCGTCATCGGGTTGCTTGGCAGCGAGCGAGGATTTCGCGAACAGTCGCCAGATTACCGGCTGGATCTTATTTTTGCTGGTGGAAATGCCTTCCTTGAGAAAGGACCAACCTTTTTGGTGTTGTTCCGCTTTGGCGAGACTGGCACCGAGCCAGGTGGTGATGGCGGAAGGAAGTGGGGCATTGCGATCGCTTTGGCGGAGGAGTTCGATTTCCTTTTGCAGGAGTTCCAGGTCGCTGGCATGAAAGGCGCATCGGATAAGAATGGGGCCAACTTGGCTGGTGAATTTTCCGGGCGCTAACTCTCGCGCCTTAACTAGGTAAGGTAGGCTCTTGGCGTGGTTCTTGAGACGGTATTCGTTCCATCCGAGCCAGAAGTTGGCCGAGGCTTTCGTTTCGTTATCGAGCGCGGGTATCGCGAGGAGTTTTTCCTGGACGGCAACCAGCTTGGGATAGTCCTTGCGTTCCTGATAAAGCGCGCTGATGCGCTGCATAAGATTCAGGCGGAGCTTTTCGTCAGTGGTCTTGGTGAGGATGGTTTCGTAATCCTTAAGCGCGGCATCAGCCTGACCTTGCTTGGAGTAGATTTCGGCGCGATTAAGGAGAAGGGAGGTTTCCTGCTTGGCCCCAGGGTGTCCGCGAAAGAAGGCGGCGATGGCATCGAGGCTTTCTTTCTCCAGATTCAGGGCGATTGCTGACTTGGCCAAGTGATAGCGGGTGCCTAGTAGGTTTGATTTATCAATGAGTCCGAGACGGAGCTCCTGATAGTGATCGAGGGCGGAGCGGTAGTTCTTTTTCTTGTAGTAGTGATTCGCCAGAAGAAGTCGGATAGAGTGGGTCTTGGCATCGAGCTTTTTCTCCTCTCCATGCTGCTTAAGGAAAATTTCCGCTTTGCGGGGAAAGTCGGGGGCTTTTGTCAGGTGACTTCTAACAAGGGCGCGGTAGGAAGCCTGATAGACCGTCATGGTTTTGGGCGAGAGCTTGGAGATTTCGACTTCGAGTCTGGAGACTTCCTTGGTGTTGCCAAGTGCTTCGTATGACTTGGCGGTCATAATGAGGCGTTGAAGAACGGTTTTCTGATCGAGCTTGAAGTTTCCCTTCTTGTAAACATCAATGACGGACTGCCATTCCTTGTCCTGATAGTGGAGATTCATCAAGGCGACTTGGCTTTGACCGTGCCATTCGCGAGATCCTAAATCGCTCATGGACCTGGTGAACCAAACTTTGGTCGCTTTCTTGTCGCCAAGTTTTTGTGAGAGGAGAGCGGCCTGGAGAATAGCGTTGGATTTGACCTCTTTATTTTTGGAGTCAGCTAAGATAATAAAGAGCTCGTAAGCCTGCCGCTGTTGATTCTTTTGCTGGTAAAGTTGCGCCAGGGTGAGGCGGGCGCGCTCGGTGTAGGGGCTGCCTTTGTCTTCGAGCACGGCGTTGAGGGCCGGAATGGTGAGAGCGTCGTTTTTGAGTTTGTGGAAACAGACAAAGCGTTTGTAGAGGGCGTCGTGGCGGATCTCATCTTTGTCGGTGGTTGTCGCAAGAATACGGAACCATTTCGACGCTGAAAGCCATTGTTGCTTTTCGTAGTCGTCGGTGGCGAGATAGTGGGATGCTGCAGAGACGAACGGTCCACTGGTCCAGCGCGTGGCGGTAGTTTCGAAGCAATTGCGGCTGGCCTTATCTTCGCCCAATTCACGATAACAAAGAGCGAGGAAATACCAGCTTTCGATGGCTTTGGTATTTTTTGGGTGGGAGCGAAGGAGGCGATCGAATTTCGTGGCAGCAAGTCGGTAGGCTTCTTTTTTTGCGTCTGGGTTTTTCTCCCCCTTGGCTTCGTTGTAATAATGTGAAGCAAGGTCGTAGAGATCCTGCACGGGGTTTGACTCAAGGGGCTTAGAGGCGGGCGCTCCTGGTTCTTGAGCCGCGAGCGGAAGTGAGAGGAGAATGAGAAAAATGGAGAGTCTCATGGAGTTGCAAGTAGAAGCGAGGCCCGGGGGGATATTTATTGAGACGGAGCCGGAGCGCGGTTGGCGAAGCGGATATTCCAGATGCCGGCCTTTTGGATTTCGTCCATGACCTCAAAGAGAACCTGGTTGGTGCCGTCGGCATCGCAGCGAATACGGACAGGTTGTTGGTCTGCTTGATCTTGACCGGCGATCTTAGCGTTTTCCATGATACGTTTGAGCATTTCCCGGAGCTGATCTTTGGTGTAAACCTCGTTGTTGATGGTGATGATGCCGTCCTTGGTGAGATTGACCACAATCTCGTTGGAGACGCGGGCATTCTGGGATCCCTCGGTGGCAGTCGGGACGGAAACACGAGTGTCTTTTTCCTGCTCGGTGATTTGGTAGGTGACGAGGAAGAAGATGAGGAGCAGGAACACGATATCGATCATCGGCGCGAGCTGGAAGCTGGCCGGTGGCGGAGTGTTGTCGCGGATACGCATCTTGGGTGGAAGTGGACGGGATGATTATTCGCTCATTCCGGCCGGGCGGTATACCTCGTGGGAGGCTTGGGAGTCAGCATGCTCCTCGGTGATCTGTCCACCGATGAGGGCGAGAATGTGAGTGCCGGCGGCTTCGAGTTCGGCAATGTGGTTTTGCACCCTTCCACGGAAGAAGGAGTAGAAGGTCATCGCAATAATACTAATAACCAGCCCCGCAGCCGTGGTGACGAGGGCTTCCCAGACTCCCTCGGCCAATTCGAGTTGTTTGGTCCCCTCTATGTTGCCGTTGGCAATCTCCATGAAGGATTTGATCATTCCGATGACAGTTCCGAGAAGGCCGATCATGGGGGCGATTCCACCAATGTCAGCGAGGTAGCTGATTCGTTGACTGAGAATACCACTTTGTCGGGAAGCTTCGGCCTCGGCGATTTCCCGAATTTCGGGGCGACTCGCGGTGGGGTTCTTTGTGAGGAAATCGAGAGTCTTTTGAGTCACGCGAGCGACCGATTCATTGCGGCGATGGCAATACGCGATGAGGCCGAGATAATCGCGTTTTCTAATCATGGCCTCGGCGTTATTCATAAATTTATTGGTGACTACCGTGCTGCGGCGCAGGGTCAGGAAATAGAGGAAGACCAGAATCAGGGTGAAAATGGAAAGCGCGACGAGCGCTGTCATCACCCAACCGCCTTTCGAGAGGAGTTCGATGATGGTGAGATCTTTTTTCGCGGTCTCTTCGGCAGCCGTAGCCAACGAAGGAAGGAGCGCGACGAGAAGCGACGGAATGAAAGGGTGTCTCATATCTGTTAGGAAAGTCTAACTGTTCTTCGCTGGGGTGCAAGTGCGGGAAAACCCTCATTTAAATGCTGGGTTGCACCCAGCGCCCTGCTGGATTACGAGTCTTCAACCTTTGATCTTCCAAGGAAATGTCGCAATTGCCCGCCCTCAGAACCCGCCTACCTCAGGTGACCCAAAAACCGGGGGTCTACCTGATGAAGGATCGATTGGGTTCGATAATCTACGTTGGGAAGGCGCGAAATATCCGAAAACGTCTACAAACCTACTTCATGCCCTCTGGAAAAAAGCGGGCCGATATTAAGACCCGGGCACTCATCGACTCGATCTGTGACTTTGAAACCCACGAGGTGCGGAATGAGGAGGAGGCCTTTCTTCTCGAGGGAAAGTTAATCAAGCAATACCGGCCCCGCTACAACGTGAGCTTTCGGGACGACAAGCGCTTTCTGATGGTGAAGGTGAACCTGAACGATCCCTGGCCAAAGTTTTCCACGACTCGGCTGAAAAAGGGTGACAAGGCAAAGTATTTCGGTCCTTTCGTGCAAGCTGCAGCGGTGAAGGGGATTGTTGGCTGGCTGAATCGCGAGTTGGGTCTGCGGAATTGTCGCCCAAGAAATCCCGGCGAAAAGGATTACAAACACTGTAATGCCGACATCATTCGGAATTGCTCGGCGCCTTGTATCGGGAAAATTGAGCGGGAAAATTATCTCGAGCGGGTGGAGGAGGCTTGCGAGCTTCTGAGCGGAAAAGGGAAACGTGAAAGGCTCAAAGGACTCAAAGTTGAGATGGAGCAAGCGGCGATCAGACAGGATTTCGAGCGCGCCGCGAAATTACGCGATGTCATCATGAATATCGAACGGGCGCTTAATCCAGCGAGGCAGTTTTCGCGAGGACGGGGGGTTCCAACGACCGTGCAACCCAAGGAGGATCTCGCTGAGTTGGCGGATTGGCTTTCGCTGGAGGGACCGCCGGAGATCATGGAGTGTTTCGACATCTCAAATATTTCCTCAACACACATTGTGGCCTCGATGGTGCGTTTTAAAAACGGTCTGCCTGACAATCAAAACTACCGTCGATATCGGATCAAGACGGTGGAGGGACAGAATGACTTTGCCAGTATGGCTGAAGTGGTTCGGCGTCGCTATGGCCGGATTCTCATTGAAAATATGAAGGCTAATCCTGATGTTGCGAGAGAGAGTCAGGAGGAAGCGGTCGAAGCACTGCGGAGATTAGCAGAAGAAGGAAAGAGTCCCATCACTTTGCCTAATCTTGTCATTGTGGATGGTGGCAAAGGTCAGCTGAGTTCGGCAACCACCGAGTTGCAGCGTCTGGGCCTGGCAGGTTTACCCGTCGTAGGATTGGCAAAACAACGCGAGGAGATTTTCCAACCAGGAGAAAGCATTCCCGTATGCATTCCGCATGATCGCGGCGCCTTGAAATTGATGCAGCGAATTCGCGACGAGGCTCACCGCTTTGCTAATGGCTACAACGAGCTACTGCTCCGGAAGCGAGTGAAGGAGAGTCTCCTCGATGATTGTCCGGGAATCACACCAGCAAAGAAACGATCTTTGCTCAAAAAATTTGGCTCAGTGGCGAGGATTCGAAAAAAGACCACAGCAGATATCGCAGCTCTTTCTGGGTTTTCGAAAAAGTCGGCGAGAGAGATTCTTAATTTTCTGCGAGATAATTGATTTCCATGACAAGCAATTGACTGAAGGTCAATCTGATGTCGAGATGGATTGGAGCCCCTAGCTTATCAAAACAAGTTTGCTAGACCGGAATAAATCCTGCAAGGTTTTGAATCATCGTGCTGGCAGCACCCGATTTGAGCTTGAAGGGTCAGGGCTTTCACCTCCTGCGAACATGAGTCGGTCCTTCAGTCCGTATGAAAATTACTCGCCAAGGCAGTATAGGACCTCGCGGCGGATGCCCTCGGTGCGGAATCCGACGCGCATGTAGAGTTCGTCACCGATAAAAACAGGTGAAGCATAAGTGTCGTCACCGAGTTGGTTTTGCGCGATTTGTTCAAACTTTTCCGGAGTGGCTTTGAACACCGTGGTCTGTCCATTTTTAATAGGCGCATAGATCAGACCGTTTGCAAAAGTTGGAGATGCCATGACTCCGCCTCGTCCGATGCGTTGGCTCCAATGCTCTTCACCGGTTTTGGCATCCCAGCAGAAGGCGAAGCCTTTGTCGGTGACGGTGTAGAGTTCGTTGCCGTGAACCAACATGGATTGCTCGTAGGTACGCTCTTTGTTTTGCCAGAGGAGCTTTCCTGAGCCATCGGCGGCGTAGGCGGCTGTTTGGTTTTTAGGATAGCCTCCGCTGGCGAAGACCGAGTCCTTGTTCCAAACAACCGTGCCGCAGGTGCTTTTGGAAATGTGAGGCGCTTCCCAGAGAAGTTTTCCCGTGAGCGGATCCTGACTGGTGACTTTCAACTGACCGGAACTGAGAAGCTGATCCTTCCCCGCAACATGTCCCACCACAGGGGTTGACCAACTCGCCATGGTGTTTCGGTCGGTGCGCCATTTTTCTTCTCCGGTTTTCGTTTCGATGGCGACGAGATACCCCTTGGGTTCGTAGTCAGAAGTGATGTAGATGAGCCCTTTGTGATAGGCCGGAGTCGAGCCGTATCCGAAGTCGCGGTCGGGGAGATAATCGCCAATCACTTTATCCCAGGCAATATCACCGTTAGCTTTGACTGCGGTGAGT
>PBTU01000023.1 GCA_002729295.1 Verrucomicrobiales bacterium
AAAGCGGCCGGTGTGCGCGATCTGGAAGATGTCGGATCTCCCGTCGCCGTTGACGTCGAAGACCCAGCTTTGAAACGAACTGTGCTTGTATCCTTTGGCGGGGGCCGCGTTGCCGGGGCGGTAGCGATGTTGGGTGTCGTACTTTGGACCTTTGAACCAAAGTGGTCCGGCGAGGAGGTCGGGGACGCCATCGCCATCAACGTCGCCGAAGGACGCGCCTTCCGTATAGACGCCTTTGCTGAGGATGAGCTTGGAGTGGGATGGTGTGGCCTTGTCGGAATTGGCGGCGACCAAGACCACGACCAATCCGACGGGGATGACAAGACAGGCTGATTTCATGAGACTGTTATTTTGGAGTGACGAATTTGACGAGGATGTTGTCGGAGCGGTAAACCGAATTGACGGCGATGGTGAAGCGTTGTGGATCAGTTCCGGCTCTAAATTCCACCGTTGCAGGGCCTTTTTCGGGGAGTTTGATTTCTTTCTCACCGTCGAAAAGATGCATCAGGTGAGTCTCGTTAATCTTGAGCGAAAAGGCGCCCTTGGCAGGTCGCTCTACTCCAAAGCGGACCACACCCCAACGGGTTTTACCACGACCGACAACGGGAGGAAGGTCTTTCGGCGGAAGCGCTCCGCTAACCATGCTGCCGACGGAAGTCCAGGAATAGTCCTCGAATTTCTCAGCGAAGATCTTGGGCCCGTAATGCCCGATGTCATCGCGGGTTCGCTTATGTGGTTGCAGCGCCATCCAATTGCGAATGACGGGCCGAGAGTCGACTTTGAAGTCACCTTCTTTTCCGAGTTCGGAAAGGAAGCGTACGAGGTCGATGAATTCATCTTCGCGCAGGCTGGCCGTGAGGCCGGGAGGCATCATGGAGACGGGGCTAATGATTTTTGATCTCACATCGGCCTTGGCGATTTTGGTCATGCGGCCGGAGTTGTCTCGGAGAATGATTTCCTGATCGCCCTCGTTGACTAATCCACCGGTGAAAGTATCGCCATTCTTGGTGGTTACCAAGGTGGTGTGGTAGCCTTCTTTAATTTTATCGTTTGGATTGAGGAGCGAGGTGATGAGGTAGTCGATGGGAGCACTTGATCCGATGCTCACCAGGTCGGGGCCAATAGGGCTGCCAACTCCTCCGATGGCGTGGCAGGCAACGCACTGAAGGTTGAGGCTGCGATAGACGCGCTCGCCATTGTGTGGGTCTCCATCGGCTTGGACACGCTGGACGAGCAAGGTCATTTCTTCCTTACTGAGTTGCTGTGCCATGGGCTTGAGATTGCCGGCAGTTTGCAGGGCTTTAATGAGATTCTGGGGTGGCTTGCCGGAGGTGCCGGCGCGTTGCATTCCGAGGCTGGCAATCTTGGCGGGCAGCTTTTGTCCCTTGATGGCATTGGCCAGGGAGGTGGAAGCCTTTGGGTTTTTAAGGAAGACATCGAAGAGGCGGTAGCGATCTTGTCCTGCTTCGTCTCTCGCGAGGAGCGCGACGGCAGCCTTGGCGGCACGGCCCGGATCAAGATTGGCGAGTTCTTTGACGGCGAGAGCCTTGATGTCATCGGTCTGGCTTTCTCGCGCGAACTCTTCGAATGTCGCGACGGCTGCTTTTCCGCCGAAGTTCCGTAAGCCTTCCGCAGCGGCCTGCCGTTTTGATCCGCTGGTCTTGGGGTCGCTGAAGGTCGCGATGAGTTTTTGACGGGCGGAATCGATTTTCCAGAGGCCGGCGAGGAGGGCTGTTTTCTGATAAGTCGCCTGGTCTTCGGACTTGAGGAAATCGAGGAGGCGCTCTGTTCCTTTTGATGGCTGAATTTTTCGAATCTTCTTGGAGTCGATGAGGACGTTCAGAGTGTGCTGCTGCGGAATTTTTTTGTCAGCAGCCAGCGAGAGAAGCAGGTTCAGATCCTTGGGCGTACCGACCTTGCCGATTGCAGAGATGGCCGAACTTTGTTCCGCTCCTCTGAGAGAGCCATCACTTAAGCCGGCCACGATGGAGTCGAGCGCGATGGGTTTCTCAAGAGCCGCGATCGCGAAGAGGAGTCGCGGAAGTTTGTTGTCGAAGTTGATTTCGCCTTTCTCGAAGGCGGGTACCCAATGGGCTTCGTGTTCGCGGACGATGGACCAGAGCGCGAAGTCCAGAGGCTCGTCGACTTCGTGATCGAGAGCTTCGAGCGCGAGGGTGACAGATTGTGCGGAGGGCTTTTGAGCGAGACAGCAAATGGCCCAAAGGCGGACCTGCGCGTTCTTGTCGTGAATAGACTTCGAGATGATCCTGGCCGCTGAAGGGACCTCGTCCTGACGATGATAAAGGAATCTCAGGGCGGCCGCGCGAATGCGGGCCTTCTTGGAAGAAGCGAGTCGTTCGACTAATTTGATGTTGGTGGTGTTGAGTGCCTGTAAAGTCCACATTGCTTGTAGTCCGGCGAGATCATCACCTTGATCTAGGGCCCATTTTTGAAGGTCGGGTAGGACAGCGTCGCCTCCACGGTGACGAAGTTCGCGTCGGGCGTATTCACGGTTGAAACGTTCGGGCGAAATCTGGAGGTCGAGGAGTTCTTTCACCGAGGCTTTTTGAAAGTCAGGCTTCTTGGCGAGGGGACGATTTTTATAAGTGACGCGCCAAATCCGACCGTGGGTGTGGTCGCGGCGGGGGTCGCGGAAGTCGACTTCGCCGTGTTGAATGATGGGGTTATACCAGTCGGCAATGTAGATCGCCCCGTCAGGTCCCATTTTGACATCGATGGGGCGGAAGGCACGGTGCGATGAACTGATGAAGTCATCAATGCGGGTTGAGGTGTAGGTGCTTCCGTTCGGAGCGAGGCGGTAGGCATTGATGCGATGCCCGCGGAAGTCGGGGGCGATCATGACACCACGCATCTCGTTAGGAACGTGCGTGCCGGAGAGGATCTCGAGTCCGCAGAGCTTTGGTTGGCCGGGGTTGAGCCCTTTGATGATTCGCTTGGCTCCAGGTGAAGTGACATGGACTGAGCGGGGGAAGACGAAGTTGATTCCGTGACCGCCTGCGCCGTCGGTGGCGAATGTTTGGCCGTAGTCGTCGAAGACGAATCCCCAGGGGTTGACGAGGCCTTTGTAGAGGACTTCGGCCTGGTAGGTTTCGGGCCGGAAGTGCCAGGTGCCACCGCCCATGAGGCGACGCACGCCGTGCGGGGTTTCGAGATGACTGTGGATGTAAATTGATTGGCTGAAGTAGAGCATGCCATCCGGGCCGTGCTCGAAAGTGTGGACAATATGGTGGGTGTCCTCAGTGCCAAAGCCGGAAAGGACAGTGCGGCGTTCGTCGGAAACGAGGTCGCCGTCAATGTCCTTGAGAAAGAGGATCTCGGTGGAATTGGCCACATAGGCCCCGCCGTCTCCGGGGATGACTCCGGTAGGAATATGAAGGTTGTCTGCGAAGACGGTGCTCTTGTCGGCAACGCCATCGTTGTCGGCGTCTTCGAGAACGAGAACTTTGTCATTTTCTTCAGCGCCGGGAATGATGTGGGGATACATTCCGCTGGAGACCAACCAAAGACGACCCTGTGAATCCCAGTTCATTTGGACAGGCTTGGCGATCATAGGATCGGAGGCGAAGAGGTTGATCTCCATGCCTTCAGGCAGATTGAAACCCGCGATCTGTTTGGAAACATCCGGGTCGGGAATGTCGGTAAGCCCGTTTTGGGCCAAGGCGACGAGGCAGGAGAGAGAGAGGCTAAGAGCGAGACGAGAGATCATGACTTTTCCTTGAGAGTTGCAGTTTTCAGGCCGTCGATTTCGGATTCGCGGGCCTCGATGATGGGGATGAACTTTTCGAGTTCTTTGGCGTTGTTCCCTTGTTCATGTTTACGGAAAAGACGGAGGTAGGTTTCGTTAGCTGGTCGCCAGTGGAAGAAGAAGAGCTTGTTCTTTTTGACAATCTTGGCTCGGAGGTCTTGCCCGGACTTGCTGGAGATTTGCTTCGCGGTGGGCGGGGTAAGGCCCAACGCTTTGACCAGTTTGGAGGAAAGGACGGCGTAGCCTTTCTCGGTGTAGTGCAGGCCGTTGTCGGTGAGGCCGCTGTCGCTCCCCTTCATTTTGTCGAAGAGGTCGGCGAAGTGAATTTTGCGGATCGAGGCGAGCTTGGAAATGGCCGTGCGGTAAGTTTCTAGTCGCTCGTTTTGCTTGCTCATGTCGGGCATGGGAGCGCCGAGGGACTCGGCCGGAGGCGGGGAGACGAGAACAATGGCACGCGGGTTGGCCGCGCTGCTGATCATGTCAAGGAGTCGGTTGTAGCCTTTGATGAAATCCATGAGGCCATCTTCGCCCTCGAAGGATGCGACCGCGCCGTAGCAGATGACGACGACGTTGGGCTTAATACGACCGAGATCTGCCTTGAGTCGGTCGAAGCCTTCCTGCGGCGGCCCGAAGTAGCTGCGAGCGTCGCCGTAGACGGTATCGCCGCTCCATCCGAGATTGCGGAAGCGCAGGTTCTTTTCGCCCGCAGCGAGGGTGAGGGCGGTTTCGAGGTGGCCGTATTTCTGGGCGCGCTCGATGACGGTATTTCCAAGAAGCACAATACGGTCGTTGTTCTGGAAGGTGAGCCCGTCACCTTTCGCCAGAGAGATGAGAAGTAGTGAGAGATTCCAAGGTTTCATGCGTGTTTCTAAGGCAGTCTTTCCCAATTAAAAGGCCACGACAAGCAGCCATAGGAAATGATTCTTCTGCATACGCCACGGAAAGTTCGGTTTTACAATTAAGGCTATCAATTTTCTGACGAGAGCAAATATGATCTTCCTCGAGGGAAAGTCGTTTCAGTTTTTTTATACAGAAATAAACTTTTTCATTCAAAAGCTGTCAGGAATCTGGATATCTGCCCGTAGATATCCAAACTTTAATATCATGTCAGATCAATCAACAGAAAATCAGTCACTTTCTTCCCGTCGTAGTTTTGTCAAAAAAGGGGCTTTTGGAGGCGCTGCCGCAGGCCTGTCAACTCTCGGTGTCCCGCTTGTCAGTGCTGCCGAGAAAGAGCCTAAATCAAAGTATAAAGTGGGCGTTGTGGGGCTTGGTGGTCGTGGCGCTGGTGCCGTAGCAAATATCCTGGAAGCCGACTCGGACACTGTGCTCTGGGCTATTGGTGATGTCGTCGAAAAACGCATGGAAAAGATTGAAGGGATTTCCAAGAAGTTTTCAGGTCGTGTCGATACCGACGGAGGGAAGCGTGAGTTCGTTGGCTTCGATGCCTATCAGAAGGTGATCGACAGTGGAGTGGATATTGTTCTGCTCACCACTACGCCAAATTTTCGCCCAATGCAGTTCGAAGCAGCCGTCGCGGCAGGGAAGCATGTCTTCATTGAGAAGCCCTTCGCCCTCGATATTCCCGGACTCCACAGTGTGGTGGAAACGGCGAAGAAAGCCAAAGCCGCCGGTCAGTCGGTTCTCACCGGGCTTGTCTGGCGTTATACCCCTCACTTGATGGATATGGACAAGCGCCTCAAGGATGGTGTCATCGGCGATGTCGTGAACGTCTCCTCATCCTACTGTGGCGGGGGACGCCCCAACCGTATGCCCGACCCTAAATTCAAGCCTCCCAGCATGTCTGATATGGAGTGGGCACTTCGTTTTTGGCAGAACTTCCTCGAGCTTAGCGGTGACGGAGTTCTTGAGTATCACATTCACGGGATCGATAGAATGGCATGGTTCATGGGCGACCAGATGCCAGTCCGTTGCTATGCAAATGGAGCAAATATCGATCCTGTGCTTGGTGCCAATAACTGGGACAGCTGCAACTTCCGCTATGAGTATTCAGATGGTCGCACTGCGAGTTTCTTCGGTCGCCAAATCAAAGGAACATATGCTGACTCTGGGGACACTATCCTCGGAACCAAAGGACGTGCGGTTGCCAAGGGAAGCAATGCGTTCATTGAGGTGGACGGCAAGAAAATCTGGGAAGGGAAAAGTGGCTTGGGTTACAAGCAGGAGCACGAGATTTTCATGAAGCACATCCGCGAAGGTAAGGTCTACAACGACGTGATTGACTACACCGCAAACAGCCATGCGATTGGCATGATGGGACGTAGCGCGGCATATACCGGACAGCTCATCACCGACGAGCAGATCATGGCCTCCAAGGATGTCCTGCTGAAGGATGTGAAAAACCTGACTCTAGAGACCCCCTTCACAGCGCGTGAATCTGCGGTTCCCGGCAAAACGAAATTCCTCTAGTGTAATGACCCGGTCCGCTCGCGACTCTCAAAAATCATCCGTTCTCACCTCTGTTCTGACTTTGCTTTGCGCGGGGTCGATGGCTCAGGCGGGACCCGCTGCTGATATCAAGCCTGCCCTCGCTTTGGACGGGTTTGATGAAGAGCAAATGCGCCTTGCCAAGGTGATCCATAAAAAAATCGTGGATTATCAGCAGATCAAGAAAAAGACTTACAATGGCGAGGATGAGAAGCTGGTGGCTTTCGAAGACACTCTAGCGTCGGGAGCTAAAATCGAGATGCTTCCGGTCAAGGGTGGAGAATTTACCTGGCGTGGCGAAAAAGAGGACGACGTTCTTAAGGTGACCCTGTCGCCATTCTGGATGGCCAAGCATGAGATCGCCTGGGAGGCCTACGAGCCTTTCATGTTGTCGCCGATTCCCCGTCAGAAGGATGGACTGCCCTTGGATTTCATGCGGGAGCAAATCAAGAACGATATTGAATTCATTGCCCGTCCGACCCCGCCGTATCACCCGATGACTTTTGGGATGAAGCGCGATGGTCATCCGGCGCTTAGCATGACCCAGCATTCCGCGAACAAGTATTGTCAGTGGATTAGTTTTCAAACGGGCCATTTCTATCGACTTCCTACCGAAGCTGAGTGGGAATTCGCCTGCCGAGCTGGAAAAGATGGAGCGAACGCTTGGGGCGATGATGACGGGAAAGCTGGGGATTTTGCCTGGTTCGGTGGGGACGCCTCATCGCACTATAATGTTCCGGGAAAGAAAAAGCCCAACGCTCTGGGGTTCCACGACATGCACGGAAACGTGTTGGAGTGGACGCTGGATCAGTATGTTCCCAACCGTAAGGAATACTTCGGCAAGGATGCCGTTGCTAATCCATGGGTCAAGGCGACGAAGCCCTATCCGCATGTGGTGAAAGGCGGCCATTGGCAGCAAACGCTTGCCGAGGTTTCCGCGGCAGCCCGCCATCAATCGACACCAATGTGGAAAATTTCAGATCCGCAGAGACCCAGAAGCCAGTGGTATCACACCAATACTCCATGGCTTGGTTTGAGAATCGTACGTCCTGAAAAAATCCCAACGGTTGAAGAAATGTATCACTACTGGAATTCCGGGGTTGAAGCTGATGACTAGTTTGTCGCCCATTGGAAAATTCATTCATTCATTGGCCGTGCTTTTGAAGAGCGCGGCCTGTTTGTGTCTGGGCACGACCTCTTTGTTTGCCCAGAAAGGGGGAGAGGCTGAGAAAACGAGACAGTATTTTTCGGAGCCACATCTGGGGACAATCGTTCAGATCGTATTTTATTCGGAGGACAAGGAGCATTCGCAAAAGTTGGCGAAACAATGCTTTGAGCGGATCGAGAAGCTGAACAGAATCTTCTCAAATTATCTTCCTGATAGCGAAGTCTCCCAACTTTGTGCCAAACCGGTTAAAGTAGCCTGCAAGGTGAGCGATGATCTCTTCGAGGTCATTGCACAAGCTCAGGAAATTTCAGCCGCCACCGGTGGGGCTTTCGATATCACCCTGGGGCGCGTGACCCGCAAGTGGCGTGAGAAAAAGCTGTCCCAAGAAAAAGCCACCGTTAGGGAAAGTCAGGCCACCTACCAAGATGTTGTTCTCAATCCGGGGGCCAAAAGTGTTTTGCTCCGTCAGACTTTGAAAATCGATCTCGGAGGAATCGCGAAAGGATACATCGCGGATCAATTGATGGTAATTCTCAAGAAAGCCGGGATTAAACAGGCTGCGGTGATTATTGGAGGAGAGATGGTGTTCACCGAAGCGCCTCCCGGAAAAGCTGGTTGGACTGTGGGCATCGAGCGTCCGTCGCATCAGGTGCTCGGTATGTTGAAGCTCAGCAATATTGCGCTCTCGACGTCGGGGGACAGCTACCAGTTCTTCGAGAAGGACGGTGTGCGCCACGCCCACTTGATTGATCCTTTTAATAGAAAGCCGAAGACAGATCGCCGCAATGTCACCATCCTTGCCCGGTCAGCAATGTTAGCCGATGCTTGGGCTACCGCGTTGCGAGTTTCCGCTCCCGAGGCCGCGCTGAAACTAGCCAAAGAAGAGAAAGAGATCGAAGCTGTTTTTATCCCATTCGGGAAGCCAGCAGCTTCCACTGCAGGCTTTCCCAAATTGATGAAACCTTAACAGAGATTGACGTTGAAAGTTCTTTGGACTGAAGGTCTACCTCATAAGCCTTCTCTTGTCATATGGACCTTTGGTCCCTCATATTGTCTTGCTGGGAGGGCTCCGGCGCTGAGAAACTCAGCTAGGTGACTACGCGAGAATTTCCTCAATGACGTGACCGTGCACGTCGGTGAGGCGGCGGTCGATGCTGTCTTTGCGGAAGGTGAGTTGTTCGTGGTCGAGGCCGAGTTGGTGGAGGATGGTGGCATGGATATCGTAGACCTGGGTGGGGTTTTTTCGGTCGGCGGGTTTGTAGCCCCATTGGTCGCTTTCGCCGTGAGAGATTCCGCCTTTGATTCCTCCGCCGGCGAGCCAGTTGGTGAAGACGTGGGGGTTGTGGTCGCGGCCTTTGCTGCCTTGGGTCGAAGGCATGCGGCCGAATTCGGTGGTCCAGAGGATAATGGTGTCGTCGAGCATGCCGCGTTGCTTGAGGTCCTTGATCAAAGCGGCGGCTCCGATGGCCATGCCGCGTGAGAGCGGGCCGTGATCGCGTCCAATGTCCTCGTGGCTGTCCCAATTGCGCCGTGGGAAGCCGTTGTCATTACCCGACCAGACTTGCACAAAGCGGACGCCGCGTTCGAGGAGGCGGCGGGCGGCGAGGCATTTGCGACCAAAGTAGTCGGCTTCCTCCTTCCAGTTGATTTCCTTGGGCCAGGATCGGCCGTCGGGTTCCAGGCCATACATCTTTCGGATGTAGTCGGGTTCCCTGGAGATGTCCAAAGCCTCGGGCGCGGCGAGCTGCATGCGGGCCGCGAGTTCGTAGCTTTTGATTCGGGCGTCGAGGCGGGAATCGGATGCGCGTTGTGCGAAGTGCTCGCTGTTTAGTTTGGCAAGAAGTCGTCCGGCATCGGTCTCGGCTTGTGGTGTGAGGTAAGCGGCGCTTTCGGGTGCGTTGAGATGGGTGATGGGCTCCTTGGTGCCAGGGCGAATGATCGTTCCCTGATTGACAGCAGGGAGGAAGGCGGAAGACCAATTCTTGGGCCCGTTAGAAGCGAATCCGCGGTGGTCAGGCAGGACGACGAAGGTGGGGAGGTTGTCGTTCATGCTGCCGAGCCCATAGCTGACCCAAGAGCCCATGCCGGGGAAGCCGGGGCGGTCGAAGCCGGTGGCTTGCAGGTAGGTAGCCTGACTGTGCACGCCGGTTTTTCCTGTCAGGTTGTGGATGAAAGCGATGTCATCGACGACCTCGCCCAGCGGGGCCACGGTTTCGCCGAGCATCTTTCCGCTCCGGCCGTGAGGTGAGAATTCCCAGACGGGTTTCTTCCAAGGACCGAGACCGTTTTGAAAGGCTTCGACGTGTTCGCCGAAGTCGGATTTCTCGCCGTGTCGTTTGATGAGCTCGGGCTTGAAGTCGAAGAGATCGAGATGGCTGGCGGCGCCACTCATGAAGAGTTGGACGACGCGTTTGGCTTTGGGCTGAAACTGCGCTTCTTGTCCCATCATCGAGGCGAGCGCAATTCCGCCGAGGCCGCCGCCGGATTGCCAAAGAAAGTCGCGTCTTGTTGTGAGCATGATTCTAGTCCACGTAGGAAAATTCGCTGAGGTTGAAAATAATCCGGCAGGTCGCGGGGAGGCCGTGTTTCTTTTGATAGGCTTCGAACAAGACGCGTTCATCGGTGGTGATATGGCGTCCAAGGGTGAGTCGGATGGCGGTACCGATGGGATCTGGTTGGATGGCGATCTTTGCGGCGAAGTGTTCAGCCATGCGCACCATGAATTTGTTGTTCATGAGAGCGAGAGCTTGGAGGGCGGTGGTGGTTTCACCCCGTCGGTCGACGTGTAAAGAGGGGTCTGCGCAGTCGAGGGCGTCCATGAAGGGTTGTGGCTGGGATCGGACGAGAAAGCGATAGATCGAGCGACGGTGTGTCGCGGCGTTGTCGGGATCGGCTTTGTTGTATTTATAATGCGGAGAATGCTGGGGCTTCTCGATGATGAAATCCTGAAAAGAGGGCCCGCCCATTTTGAAATCCATTTTTCCGGCGACGATAAGAACGCTGTCGCGGATGGACTCGGCATCGAGGCGGCGACGGTTTTGCCGCCAGAGGAATTTGTTTGAGTTGTCGATGGCGGAGTTGGAGGAGGAGTGGAGCGAGCTTTGTTTGTAGGTGTCGCTGTTGAGAATGATTCGGTGGAGGGATTTCATCGAGCCTCCCCCGTCGCGGAATTCCACGGCAAGCCAGTCGAGGAGTTCGGGGTGCGAAGGCTTCTCGCCGATTTGGCCGAAGTCGTTGGCGGTTTCAACGAGGCCGGTGCCGAAGTGGTATTGCCAGATACGGTTGACGATGCTGCGCCAGGTGAGGGTGTTGTCGGGATGAGTGATCCAATTGGCGAGGGCGACGCGGCGGTCGCCTTCGGTGTGGTCTTTTGGGAGGTCGAATTGATCCATGCCCACAACGATGCCGGGAACGGGATTGGGAGGGACTTTGTCGAGGGGCTGGGTGACGTCGCCGCGATCGAGAATGTGAATATCACGTGGTTGGCCGTTGAGATGGCCGCGTCCGATGAAGTTACCTTTTCCAGTGTGTACGGCACCGACGTAAGCGAGGCGGGGTTTGGGAAGGGCGGAAAGTTCTTTGGTCAGGGCTTCGACTTTTTGGCGGCCGGTTTTGATCTTCGCAAGCTCCTTGGCGGCGACATTTTTGAGGAATTCGTCGCGCTTGGCGACAAGCCATGCGAGATCGGTGTTGGGGTCGGCGGGAGGTCCGTCGATGAGATTGGTGCGGCCCCAGCGCGGGAGGGCTTCGATGGAATCGAGCGCGGTGACTTTCTTGACCGGGACTTGTTTTCCATCGCTGGTGACGGTCATTTCATCGAGAGCGAAAATCCAATTGTTAGTGAGAGGTTTGCCTTTGTGTCGACGGCTCCAGAGTTTGGTGGCGGTAAAGCGGATATATCGGCTGACGCTGCTTTTTCCTTCGAATATAACAGGCTGACTGCCGGGACGGGGATGATCATTTTCCTGGAAGTCGGCGAGAATGGCAGATCTGGAAAAGTCAGCTTTGTTGGAGGCTTCGACCTTAAAGCGATGAGGAAAGCCAAAGTCATCAAAGCCGTATTCGCGAGCACCGAGAATTTCAATGCGGGCGATGGGCATGGATTTCCCGAGGTCGAGTTGAACCCATTTGACCGTGTCTTGTTTGTTGGAGACCTGACTGTGATAGCCGAGGTGATCTTTTCCGGATGACTTGCGGAGCTTGGTAATTTTAACGTCGAGCTTTTTTATCTCGGGAGTCTTGATTTTCTCGAGTGCTTTTTCGGCGTTCGCGAGACTGATTTTTCGGGTTCTTTGGTCCTTTTGGAGAGCGGCTCGTTTATCGGCGACGGCTGGATCGAGGTCGTATTCGCGATTGGTGCGGTCAAGAGCAGCGAAGACGGCTTGCAGGGAATAGTAATCCCTCATGCTCACTGGGTCGGCCTTATGATCGTGGCATTGGGCGCACTGCGCGGTGAGTGAACAAAAGGTGGTTATGGTGGCTGTGACCATGTCGTCGCGGTCGAGATGGCGGGCCACCTTGCCGTCGATTTTGCTTTCGGGAACTTCCTCGTGCCCGATGAGATCCCAGGGGCCGGTTGAGAGGAATCCCGTCGCGACAATACCATCTTCAGAATGCGGCCAGAGGATGTCTCCGGCGATCTGTTCACGCACGAAGCGAGAGTATGGTTTATCCTCGTTGAAGGAGCGTATGACGTAGTCGCGGTATGGCCAGGCATGGGGGCGGGGTTGGTCTTTATCGTATCCGTGGCTCTCGCCGTAGTGCACGACATCGAGCCAATGCCGGGCCCATCGTTCGCCATAGCGAGGCGAGGCGAGGAGTTCGTCGACGAGATCGGAGTAGGACTCGGGGCGCGTGTCTTTTAGGAAAGCCTCGAGTCGTTTGGGCGAAAGAGGAATTCCCCAAAGATCGTAGGCGAGGCGACGGGCGAGAGTGCGTTTGTCGGCGGTCTTCGCCGGAGTGAGATTGAGGGTGATCTGCTTCTCCCGAATGAAGCGGTCGATGGAATTCGCTTCGGATCTCTCAGGGAGTTCAGGTCGGGAGAGTTTTTTCAGTGACCACCAAGTCGGCTCTGCGGCATTGGTCAGGGCAGAGCAAATGAAGAGGAGAAAGACGAATCGCACCGAAAATATTACGCAAATTTTAGCTAGTTTGTATCACCTTGCCCATCATTTCGTGGGGGAGTTCGTCTGGGCTTTGATTGGTGATCTCAACGGTCGAGGTCGGTTTGGAATGGTCGGCCCTTCCCCAGGCTTCAAGCTGCTTTCTATTCCGGATGCTCCTTCAGTAAATCTGCCACCAAATAAAAGCCGGGGTAGCTTTTTTCTTCGCGGACTTTTTTGACGCTTGTTGGAGTGATGACGGAGGCTTTGTTACCGAAGGTGTTTCTGACGAAGGTGAGGACGGCGGAGATTTCTTCGTCGGAGAGCATTTTGAGGGACGATCAGGATTTTCATGGAGAGGAGCAAGGAGAACCTTTTGGTAGGGAACGGATCACACTCGATTCATCTTCAGAGATCAAGATGGATCCACTTCCTCTTTTGGAACAGCGCGCTGTTCGCTCATCCAGGTGAAGATGATGACCCAGAGCGCGAGGGCGAGGGCGAAGAGGGGAATTTGCAAGAGAGGAGGAAGGCAGTAGAGGATGGTGACTACGGGGATCCAGACTCCCCAGGTGGCGACGAGGGTTGGAATGACGGTTTGGCGGTAGTAGCGGGCGGTGAAGAAAAGGTGGATTCCACGAAGCGGGAAGCCGGCATTTTTCCAGTCGTAGGCCCACGAGTTGACCGGGGCGGCGAAGCAGGGGTTGAAGACGAATTGGTCGATGAGGACTTTGATGGCAACTACCTCGAAGGTGATCTCGGAGCCGAACCATTCTGCTTGTTGACGATAGAGGAAGTCGACGAGAGCACCGGACCAGGACCAGTGGAAGGCGGCGAAAAGAAAGTTGCCGAGGTTGGCACGCGTGACTTTTCTTTTCTGGAAAATGATGATTCGCATGAGCTCGGGAATGACAGCTCCGGCGATGATGGACGCGACGATGGAGTAGCCATACCCCCAACGCGATTTGAGGTCGGCGAGTTGGTTGAGGAGCTCGGCGGTGGGCGGATAGAAGTAATATCCCAGCAGGAGCGAGAGCATGATGGCCTGCAGAATCAATCCGGGGATGAGATTAGCTCGGGCGGCACGGAGCCCGGCAGCCCAGGGAGCTTCCTTTCTCTCATGGATCACGAATTCCGACACGTTGGGAATCTGGGGGGAAGTGGTGACGCTGGCAATGCGATATCACCGGGGGTGCTTTCAGACTTCTAGCGAATAAGTTACTGGGTGATTCAAGTCGGTCGAGCGACAGGATGTCTCGGTTATTTCTCTCCAAGCATCGTGATCATCTCCCGGCCGAGGGCGTCGCCAATAAGGAAGTAGCTTTCGGCATTGCCGAACCAATGGTGACCGTGGCCGGGGTTGGGAGACAGTTCCTTGGGGCGGGCAAATTGCGTGGTCGCTACAAAGCGGGCGTTGGGAATTTTGGAGGTTCCGGAGCGTTGGATCTGACGGAAGGTTTGCATGCCGGTGCCTTCTTTTGAGGGGCCGCCGTTTCCTAATTCGCCGACGATGAAGGGAAGAGTGGGAGCTTTGAATTCGGCGCGGAGGTCCTGGGCGAAGAGGACAAGGTTGTCGGCATATTCCGCGGTGGCCTCTTTGGAAACCATGTCGTTCCAACCCTGCATCCAGATGAGGCCTTTGAGCTGATGGGGGCGATTGCCGAGTATGTTGAGGGCGTCGCGAATTTCTGCGATCATTTTGGTGTAATACTCTCCGGTGTCGCCGGAGGCGCTGGTTGGGCGGAAGTCTTTGTGGAGGCTCTTGCCACCCCAGGCGGTTTTGATGAGAAGGACGGGAGCGGTGAAGTGGTCTCCAAGAACGTGGCCGATCTGAAGTTCGGGTCCGATGTGGGAGTGATTGCCATAGCCGGTGTAGCCGACGGTGAGTTGGCCTTTGCGGACTTTGTCGCGGGCTTTGAAGGAGATCTCGACGTCGTCGCGCTCGACCCAATTGCCGTCGTTGTCGCGGAGGTGTTCCATTTTTTCTTTGCTGGCGGAATTCTGCATCGACCAAACGAGGTTACCTTTTCCGCCGTTGTAATACTTCGCGTGATTCATGGAGACGACGCCCTGGCCTTCCATGTTTGATTGTCCGGCGAGGATGAAGACCTCGATTGGGGCCAATTGTTGTTCCAGCCACGGGGCGACTTTTTGAGCCCAGGCCTGACCGTGGTTTTTTTGTCCGAGAGCGCTGAAGTGCACGCCTTTTCCGTCCTTGTCCCTATTGGCTCCGGTGAGGGCATCAGTGTCAGGCCCTTCGAGGGCGGTGCCGGAAGTCCAGAGTGCTTTTTGTCCTGCCCGGAGATCGGGCGAGCCGGGGTCGTCGGGCGTGTGGTAGCTTACCTGGGCAACGAACCAGGGTGCCTTCCATTTGGCGACGCGGTGGGACTCTTGAATGAGTTGGGTGAGGTATTTTTGGTAAAGAGCGCCGGGGAGGGTGCGGGTGGAATCGCGTTGATTGGCGTCAGATTCACCCTGATGCCATAAGATGGCCCGGAAGCCATTGGGGCCGAGGATGCGGAGTCGGTTGGCGAGTTTATCGAAGAGGAGACCGTTGCTTTCCCATTCGCCGTTTTCGAGTTGCGTGACTTTGTTGAGAACCGTTGGAGGATTGGGGAAGCGGGAGCCTTTGGGGAGCCACTCGCGGACACTGGTGCCTCCGGAGCCGGTGGAAACGATGCCGATGGGCAAGTCGAAGCGCTTGGCCATGGCATCGCTAAAAGGAGGGATAAAGCTGCCGCCTCTTCCGCTGGCACCACCCTGGGGATCGTTGGCGATTTGCCATTTTGCGCCGTCGAAGGAAGTGACCATGCCCGACTGCACGTTGAGTTTTTTTGCACCGTGATTGGCGGAGTTTGACTGACCGGCGATTAGGAAGACCTCGCCGATTCCTAGTCTGGCGACCGAGCCGGTGTAGAGAATGTCATTGTTGGACTTGGCGCGAATTTCGAGGCGATGCCATCCTGTTTGGGTGGAGTTGAGTTGGGCTGTGAAGTTGGTTTTTCCGGCGTTAAGAGAGCCGATCTTAGTCCAGATGTTTTCGCTGAGGCGAGCTTCGAGGGTGAGGTTTTTTTTGGCGGCTTGGGGAAGGCTACCGGAAATCTTGAGCGGAGTGTTTCGCTGGCAGACTTGATGGTTGAGCGGGGAGCTCAGGGTGAGTTCTGCGGCGAAGGCAATGGGGAGGAAGAGGGTGGCGAGGAAAAGCGTTTTCATGCAGGAGGTGCTTTTATCTACAGATTTTGCAGATTGACACCGATTATTTTTCTTCTGTTGGTCTTTTGGTGGCGACGCCATTTTCCGGGAGTTATGCCCTCGGTGGCGCGGAAGTGGAGGCGGAGGCTTTTGACATCGGCAAAGCCGAGGTGTTGGGAGATGGCGATGACGGATAGGGGGGTGGAGCTGAGCATGACCTTGGCGCAGCGGATCTTGAGGTCGAGGATTTCTTCGAGGGGGGATCTTTTGAGAATTTCGCGGAAGCGTCTTTCGAGGACCCGGCGGGAAACGCCGCAGTAGTCTGCGATGTCGTCGACCCGGAGGCCGGGACGGCTGAGATTGGCGCGGATGAATTGGCGGGCATGGTCAATGATGAGTGCTGCTTTTTCTGAGTTCATGAGAAAGGTAAGGGGCGCTTTGTCGATTACGAAAAATATGTCAGACAGCTTTCCTAAATCGCCCTGAAAAACGAAAATTTCGTTCTGTGGCCATAATTCTTATTACAAGCTTAAAGTGAGTGNATTAGGGAGGTGGATAGTCCCGATTTCTCGGGAAAAAGCCTTTATCGATTTCGGCATGAGTGCTTGTTGTGATCCGATTTGTAATTTTGNTAGANCNGTTGATTNGGNGAANGGGCATTTCTTGCGTTTTATTNGAGGCTGGTCTAACCCNTGNGCATGCGGTTGCGGGAGCGGAAGAGNGCTTTTTTTGANCAGGANGGATATTTGGTGGTGCGGGGTTTTTTTGAGGCGGNGGAGATTTCGCGGGTGAGGGAGGCGCAGGATNCTTTCTATCGNGGAGAAATTAATNAGANNCCGGAATTTTCGTGGCCCAAACCGAGGAAGACCGAAGCNAAGTCGCGCAAGCATCCCTANGCCTCGTTTTTTCGNCGGGAGATTGGGGAGCTGATTCGGGACGGGCGTTTGGGNGTGCTNATTCGNGAAGTGGCGAATTTGGAATCGGTGCGCTATTGGCATGATCAGCTTCTTTTTGAAGAAGAGAGGGANGANGGTGAAGTNTTNTACCACTGGCATCGGGAAAAAAGCCGCTGGATGACTTGTGAAGCGGAGAAAATGGTCACGGCGTGGATTCCGCTAATGGATTTTTCCNGGGANATGGGGCCGATCACGATCGTGCCNNANGGGAGGGATCTTAGGGAGATGAAGNGGATGATNTTGAAGGCGGGAGATTTGGTGNTGTTTGGTAGNGGGACNCTTCACGGGAATCCTCCNAATTTTGGGNAGCAAGCGCGGCGGGCNNTGGCNGCGCATTTTGCGTCGGGAGAAATCAGCTANCGTCCGNATGGAAAGTTTAGNCATGTCAATGAGCGCTTGGTNCAGCGGCNGGNTGGANTGCCTGACTTCCAGGACGAGCGGGTCTGTCCGGTGGTGGCTTAATCTCTGAGAAGGCGTTGTCCGAGGGCGACGCATCCGAGGAGGCCGGCATTGTCGCCGAGTGCAGGTGGAACGATGAAGTCATCCATGTCTTCGAGTTCGGGATAAGAAAGGTAACCTTGCAGTAAGTTGGCAAGACGCTTTCGCACGAGAGGAAAGAGATGGGCTTGATGCATCACTCCGCCGCCGAGAATGATTTTTTGAGGTGGGGCGATCATGAGGACATTGACGCAGGCTTGGGCGAGGTAGTCGGCTTGAATATTCCACGCGGCGTGGTCGGGGGCGAGATCTTCGGCGGGGGATTGCCAGCGGTTTTGAATGGCAGGTCCGGAGGCGAGTCCTTCGAGGCAGTCTTTATGAAAGGGGCAATGGCCTTCGAAATGATCGTCGGCGTGGCGTTTGACTCGCATGTGTCCCATTTCGGGATGGCCCGCGCCGTGAATGAGATGACCGTTGATCATGACGGCTCCGCCGATTCCGGTGCCGATCGTGAAATAGGCGGCGTTTTTCAAACCTTTGGCCGCACCCCAGGTGACCTCTCCGAAAAGGGCGGCATCGACGTCGGTGTCGAAAATGGCGGGGACATCGAGGGCTTTTTGAAGTGGTCCGAGAAGATTGGTGTGGGACCAGCCGGGCTTTGGCGTTGTCGTGATATGCCCGTAGGTGGGAGAATCGGGATTGAGGTCGGCGGGCCCGAAGGTACCGATGGCCAGAGCTTCGGGCTGCCCAAATTGAGAGGAGGTTTGGGTAAAGAACTTGACGAGAGCGGAGATCGTCTCGTCGGGTGCGGTGGTGGGGATGCGTTCCCGGACGAGGATGTCATCGGGCCCCGAGGCCAGAGCCGCGACCATTTTGGTGCCGCCGGATTCGAGGGTGGCGATAAGCGGTCCATGCATAAAAGGGAGGTAGCAAGTTCTCGGAATGGCTGCAATCGCGATCAGGGGCGGTGAGAAATAATGTCAGTCGGTGCTTGTCAGTGGGGTCGATTCCCCTTAGGTGCCACTCGTGGCTGACTTTCGTTTTGAGAACCTTGAAGTGTGGAAAATGGCAACCGAGATCGGACATCGCGTCGCAGATCTCGCTGACCGTATTGCTTCCGAAGGAAAAACTTCCTACGCGGATCGTCTCCGTAGTGAGAGCTTGAGCATCTCCAGTATCCTAGCTGCAGGGAGTGCTTATCCTACCAAGTTGGAGTTTTCCGAGTTTGTTGGTCGGGCTCGTGCCGCCACTTTGGAACTTGCCAATTTGATCATCTTTTTTGCCGAGCGAGAACTTCTTTCCGAAGCGGAAGAGGCCGAGTTGGTGAACATGCTCAAGCGTGAGTCCAAGATGCTCGACAACTTCCGCCAGAGTCTCGAACGCGCCGAGCGTTCGGAGGCGGCGGTCGCTTAGGCGCTGTCTGCAACCGCCGAGTTCACCTTGGCATAGAGTTCGATCTGTTTCTGACTCGTTTTGAGGAGGTCTTCGGCGAGTTGGATTGTTCCTGGCTCGAAGATGAGGAGGGTGGAGGATCCACCGAAGGCGAAGTAGCCTTTTTCCTGTCCTTTTGCGACGGCTTGTCCGGGAGTGAAGGTTTGGTGGATTGATCCGACGCAGGTGGCGCCGATTTCCATGCAAATGACCGTGCCCAGGTCTTCGGTGACCAGTTCGGTGACGGTGCGTTTGTTTTCCCAGAGGTAGGAGAGGCGTTGGCGCAGGGCGAGGGGGGAGACGGAGAAGAGGGGGCCGTTGATCATGCGAGTTTCGCCTGGGACGCCCGCGCAGGGGAAATGGTAGCGATGATAATCCACGGGGCAGAGGCGGGAAAGAAGAAGCGGTCCGTCTTGGTATTTCTCGGCGAGTTTTTCACAGCCGAGGAGTCCGGCGACGTCGAATTTTTGGCCCTTGATGAAAACCGAACTGATTTCGCTGGCCTTTTCGAATCCAAGATGTCGGCCATCGGCGGGAAAGACCACTGGGGAGTCGGCGAGCGGGCGGGCGCCAGGGCTGAGCTTGCGGTAGAAGAAGTCGTTGAAGGAGGTGAAGTCTTCGGGCTTCTTCTCAAAATCGTCGGGATCGAGCCCGTAGGTATCGAGAAAAGGGAGGATTTTCGCGGTGGTTTTGGGCTGATTCATGCGGCGGCCATACCATCTTGAGAAGAAGGGGCGCTTGACGAAACTGTGCAGGGCGATCTTGCCGAGCGGGTTGCCATAGGCCCAGCGGAGGAAGCCTTCGCCATAGACTTTTTCGGTTTCCAGCTCCCCGGACTCGCGATTGAGGTATTGGATTGGCTCCACTCGGGGACAATGACGATAATTAGGGAATTTGGAATTTGAAATTTGAAATTTTACCAGTCGAGGCTACGTCTCCTTCAGCCATGCGACTTCCAGTCCTATTCGCTCTTGTGGCTTTGTTTTTCACGAGCTGCCACGAAAGCGAGAAATCTATTCAGGTGACCGAAACCCGTGTATTGACGTTGTTTGATCAAAAGTATCCCGGAAACCTACGTGACCGGCCGCCTTTGAGTTGGCGACGGATTCCGCCGACGCAGTTTCGCGCGGTGAATTTTGTGGGCGGGCCGGATGAGTCTGTGGAGATTTTCGCTGGGAACAGTAATGGAGCCGGCCTGAGCAATGCCAACCGTTGGCTGGGGCAGTTTGGCCTGTCTCCGGTGCCTGATGAATCGACATTTGCTTCGATTGAAATTTTAGGGCGTCCGTCATTACTGGTGGAGGCGAGAGGAAGCTACAACCCCGGAATGGGTGCAGATCCCGAGGAGGGATTTGCCCTGTTGGGCGCGATTCGTGAATCGGGCGGTGATGTCCTAACCTTTAAAATGGTGGGCCCGGCTGAAGCTGTGGAAGAGATGCGGAAACAGTTCATGGATTACTGTGAATCGTTGGAAAATGTTAATTTGCATATTATTGGAGAAGAGTCCGAAACACCTGAATCATGAGGAATTCTTCACCCAAATCCCTAGGCCAAAAAATTTGGCGAGTCATCTCAGGCTTTGAGATTGCTGTGGTCTGTCTGGGGCTTTTGTTCTTGTTGACATTCTTTGGCACGATCGAGCAAAAATGGATTGGGCTTTATGCCGTGATCCAGAAATATTTCGACATCGATTCTTTTCTGGTTTTTCCATCGAGAGGTGATGGAAAGTTTATTTCCCTGCCGCTACCCGGAGCCTACTGGGTGATGGTGGTGCTTTCGATCAACATGTTTTGTGGTGGCTTGATCAGAGCCCGTAAGGGATGGAAAACGGTGGGAGTGTTAATTAGTCACTTTTCTATTCTCTTCATGTTGGTTGCGGGTGCCGTTTCCAGTTTGTCCAAGGTGGAGGGGCAAATGTCGGTGTATCAAGGTGAGGTATCGGACTACGCCCAGAAGTACCACACCACGACGATCGAGGTCGCGAAGCTCGATGAAAAAGGGTATCGCCTGCCTCCCAAGATTATTCCTTCGGAATCGTTACGTTCGCTTGAGAGAGCTGATGTTTTTAGCGCGGAGTTCCCGGACGAAGGTTTCACCATGGACATTACCGGGATGTTGGTTTCATCCAATATGTTTATGGAGCGGACAGCCGAGGTAATTGATGAGGACGGTCCGGTCGTGGATGGTTTTTTCCTGAGAGAGGCGGAGTATAACAAAGACAACGAGTTAGCCAACATGGCCGGGTGTTATGCTACGGTGAAGGACAAGGAGGGGAACGAGATCCAAGAGTTGATTCTTTGGATGGGGAACCCTTCACCGGTTTCCTTTGTGCATAATGAGCAGCACTATCTTGTCTCCTTGACGATGGAAGTATGGCCCATGCCTTTTCAAGTCGAACTTCATAAGTCAGTAGGCGAATATTATCCGGGCACGCGGAAGGCGAGCACCTTTGAGAGTACGATTACCAAGGTCGCGAATGACCAGCGGGAGGACTACAAGATCATCATGAACCATCCCATGCGCCACGGAGGATTCACTCTGTTCCAGGCCAATTGGTCGGATACGGGCGGCAAGCCGTTCTCGGGTTTCGCGATTGTGACCAACCCATCTGACAAGTGGCCCGAATATTCCCTCTATGCTGCCACGGTGGGGTTACTGATCCATTTCCTGTTTATGTTGTTCCGGTTTGCCGGGGGTAGTTCCAGATCCCGTAAAGCCAAAGAATCATGAGCCAAAATCATTTAGAGAAAACCCGCGGACTTCGCTGGGGACTGGTGGCCTTTCTCCTGCTGATCGAATTCAGCCTGATCGGGGTGGGGATCAAAGGGAGCATTATCCCCACCGAGGTGCGCAAGATCGATGGATATTCTCCATGGAGTGAAGAGGTGATCGAAGCGGCTCGGGACATTCCGGTTCAGGATGGCGGTCGCATCAAGCCTCTCTCGACCTTTGCGCGTTTTCAAATGCTGTCCTACCACGGAGCAGTGAAGATGAAGATAAAGTCCGGTGGTAAGGATCGCAAGATCACTCCGACCGAGTGGCTTCTCGATTGCATGTTCCGCCCCAAGCTGGCGAATGAACTGCCGATCTTCCGGATCGATGACTCGGAAGTATTGCATCGTTATGGCATTGTTCCGAAAGACCGTCGGGCCCGTCTGAGCTTCAATGATCTTTTGGATGATTATGGAAAAGGTTCGGGCGGCAAGGATCGTCTTCTGAAAGGAGGAAAGGAGATTTCTGAGAAACGCTCCAAAGAAGAACGCGAGCGTAAGGCGATGACTCCAAATCAGATTAAGGCCATGGAGGCTGCCGAAACGGAGGTAGAAAAAGATGGGAAGCGNAAAGAGAAGCTGATCATGGAGTTTGCCCAGCAGGTGTTGAATTACGAGGNGATGACCAAGTTTTTGGATTTCGGCCGAATCGAGCTCGACGCTCCTGACTTTCCGGNTGAGCTTTTTAAGGACGAAGGAAGGGATCCCGAAAAATTCAGCACCTGGATTTCCCGTTGGAATCAACTTCGGGCGATCTTCATTATGAGCAGCCAGCAAGGGATACCAGTTCCCGGTGAGGTGGAATCTTTGGCTCGTGAAATTGAAGAGAATTTAAATTCGTCGCGCTACGGGGTGCGCTGGTATCCGCCGCATGAGGAGGACGAGAATGAATGGCAATCGATCGGCGACCGTATTATTACCATTCTTGAGAAACAGGATTTCCAGTGGGACACCATTGATAATGAGGTAAATGAGTTGGAAGCTCTTAACGGAGGAGAGGTGCCGGAAAGGTTGAAAATGGCTGGCTTTTGGAAAGAGCTTATGGATGACATGGCGACCATGGAGACTTTGATGGCGGCTTCGAAGGCGCCTAACTCGCCAGAATTTCTTACGGCGTTGGAATCGTGGAAGGACGAAGTGACGGCACGCGCCAAGGTGCGTGGTGAAGGAGGGGAAATTGAGGGAGAGGTGAAGTATTATCAAAGGAACTACTTCATGAACGCCCTGGTGTTATTTTTAATTGCATTCATTTTCTCGGCCTTCAGTTGGTTTGGGAAAGAAGGTCGATTTGGAAAAGGCATACAGATTGCCATGGTTTCATTCTTTGTATTAGCCCTGATTTATCTCGCGTGGGGAATATTGCACCGTTCTCTTCTGATGGGACGGCCTCCGGTGGGGAACCTCTACGATACCATTCCATTCATTACCTTGGGCGCGACTCTTGTGATGGGAGTTGCCGAGTGGATGACGAAACGAAATCTGCTTGTGTCTCTGGGGTCTGCTATTGGGGTGGCGGGGATGTTCATGGCCTTTCGTTTTGAATACGGCGATGCCACGGATCACATGGATCCTCTGGTGGCAGTATTGAAATCAAACTACTGGCTTGCGACGCACGTGGTCACGGTGACGCTTGGATATTCCGGCGGCTTGATGGCTTGTTTCCTCTCGATGGTCTACGTCCACCTCCGACTTGCCGGAGTGATTGAGGATGACAAAAAATTCCGTCGTTTTATGACCCGGGCGGTATTCGGGATTGTTTGCTTCACTTTGCTCTTCTCGCTGGTCGGGACAGTGCTGGGAGGAATTTGGGCCAATGATTCCTGGGGGCGATTCTGGGGGTGGGATCCTAAAGAGAATGGGGCCTTGCTGATTGTTCTTTGGAGCCTGATTATCCTTCACGCCCGACTGGCAGGCTGGATGACCGACTGGGGAATCCACCTGTGCTGCATCTTCTTTGGATCAGTGGTGGCCTTCTCCTGGTGGCATGTGAACATGCTCGAAGTGGGTCTTCACAGCTATGGCTTTATTAAGGGGGGAAGTGTCATTTGGCTTTTCTATGGAGCCTGTGGCGCGGCCTTCGTTGTGGGAGTGATCGGATATATTATCGATCGTAATTCCAAAAAGGAACCAAAAGGAGAGTAATCGGCGGCTTCCCACCGTCCCATTGATGTTGTAGGGTTCCGTTGTGAGTTTCTTCGGTATCCTTGTTCTGCTGGCCCTCGGCTATGCGTTTTCGAAAAATCGTAAGGCAATCAACTGGCGGACGGTTGGCGGGGCCTTCGCAATTCAGTTTGGGCTGGCGGCCTTCGTGTTGGGCACCTCGGTTGGCGGAGATGTTCTCGGGTGGATGACCCATGGCTTTAACCAACTGATCGGGGCGGGGAATCAAGGAATTGAGTTTCTCTTTGGAGATGTCGCCAGAGATAAGTCGGTGGGCTTCGTGTTCGCTTTTCGAGTCTTACCGGTGATCATCTTTTTCTCCTCTCTCATCGCGGTGCTCTACCACCTCCGCGTGATGCAGTTGATCATCTTCTTTGTGGGTGGAGCGTTGCACAAAGTTCTTGGAACGAGTCGGGCCGAATCATTCTCGGCGACTGCTAATATCTTCGTGGGGCAGACCGAGGCGCCCCTTGTGATTAGGCCTTACCTGTCGAAGATGTCTTCGTCGGAGTTGTTCGCCGTGATGGTTGGAGGACTGGCGAGCGTGGCAGGGTCGATATTGGCTGGGTATGCCGGACTGGGGGCGCGGATGGATTATCTTTTGGCGGCCTGTTTTATGGCGGCTCCCGGTGGGTTGCTCTTCGCGAAATTGTTGTTGCCGGAAACCGAAGAGGTGAAGGACGGGAAGTTGGAAATGGCGGAAGGAGAAGAGAAGCCGGTGAACTTTATTGATGCGGCAGCTTTGGGCGCGGGCAGTGGGTTGAAACTGGCATTGAATGTCGGAGCAATGTTGCTGGCGTTCATCGGGTTGATCGCGGTTATTAATTTGATATTGGGGGGAATTGGCGGCTGGTTTGGAAAGGATGGTTTTTCGCTGCAGATGATTCTCGGATGGCTCTTCGCGCCGGTGGCCTGGCTTATCGGAGTTGGGACTTTGGAAATTCAACAAGCCGGAAGCATGATTGGGCAGAAGTTGGTTCTCAATGAATTCGTGGCTTTCATTCAGTTCGATGTCATTCGTGAAAACCTCACACCACGGACCCAAGGGATTGTGACTTTTGCTCTGTGTGGATTTGCCAACCTCTCTTCGATTGCCATTCTTTTGGGCGGACTCGGCGTGATGGCTCCCAACAGACGTCAGGAGATCGCGAGGTTAGGCTTGCGAGCTGTTTTTGCGGCGACTTTAGCCAATCTGATGAGCGCGGCTTTGGCGGGAATCTTTCTGACCTGAAAACCCGGCAGATTTTGTTCGTATTCTCATTTTCGATTCCCGGATCTTTTAAAGGTCATGAAGACATCATTTCTTTCGCTTTTGCTCGCCGGGATGGCTCTCGTCCACGGACAATCAGAATGGCCTGAATGGCGGGGCCCCAATGGCAACGGAGCATATTCTGATGGGAAGATCCCAATGAAGTTTTCCGAAAAGGGGAAAGAGGTCGTTTGGAAAGCGGCTCTTCCTGGTCGTGGGTGTTCCACTCCGATTGTCAAAAATGGCCTTCTGTTTTTGACTGCGCCAATTGACGGAAAAGATTCGTTGCTGGCCTTTGATCTTGATGGAAAAGAAAAGTGGAAAGTTTCCTACGCCGAGGAAACTCCGGGTCGTGGCCAGAAGGTGGGGAGTGGTGCGAATTCATCCTGCGTGAGCGATGGAAAAGTCGTGGTGGGATATTTTAAGTCCGGCCGCGTGGTCGGCGTGAGCCACGAAGGGGAAAAACTTTGGGAGCACGATCTTCATAAGAAGTATGGCGAAGATAAATTGTGGTGGGATCAAGGGACTTCACCTGTTCTCGCAGCAGGCAATGCCGTCATCGCGGTGATGCAGACCGAGGGGAATTCCTACCTCGTTTCGATTGATCTTCAGAGTGGCGACATTGCCTGGAAAACGGATCGTAATATCGAAACTCTGAAGGAATCGGGTGACAGTTATACCACCCCACATGTCGTGAAAGTCGACGGCGTGGAAACGATCATTAGCTTCGGCGCGGATCACATCACGGGATACGATGCCAGGTGCGGAAAGCTTGTGTGGACGTCGGCCGGGATTAATCCCGACAACAAGAGAATGTGGCGCACGATTGCTTCCTCGGTATACACCGACGGAGTGGTGGTAGCGCCTCACGGGCGGGGGGATTTTCTCATGGGACTCAAGGCCGGAGGTCAGGGAGATGTCACCAAAAGCAATGTCCTCTGGCGCAAGAAGTATTCCTGCACCGATGTGGCGACTCCAGTGGCCCACGACGGAAAGGTTTATCTCCTCATCGACCGGGGCAAAAATCGCGGGGTGATCAATTGCATCAATGCCAAGTCGGGCAAGGAGCTTTGGAGCGGGAAGCTTCCGAAGTCAGCGGGCACTTATTATGCCTCGCCCATTATGATCGGTGATACTTTCTGCGCCCCGCGTGAAGATGGCACGGTCGTGATGGCCAAGATCAAGAAAGATGGCCTTGGAGAGGTGGTGGAGAACAAGCTCGGCCTGAGTTTCATTGCGTCGCCAATTGCGGTGGATGGAAAGCTTATCCTTCGTGGCGATACTTTTCTCTGGTGCGTGAAATAAGCCGGAAGAGGCATTTTTCGGTTTTCCACGCTTTCGGTGAGCAGGATACGGCGGTATCGTCTGCCCTGTGAAATTTGGAAGTGCAATACTTTGCGCCCTTCTCGCCTTGGCTCCGGTTGGCGGGCAGGTGGTCATCAATGAAATCCACTACAACAGCGAGCCGAACACGAGTGCCGAGGAATTTGTTGAGTTGTTTAATGCCGGGCCCGATGAGGTCGATGTCTCGGGTTGGTTTTTTCAGCAGGGGATTAATTTCACCATTCCCCCGAATACCAAGATTGCCTCCGGCGCCTTCCTTGTCATTTCCGAAGATCCGGCGACGCTTCTTGCAAATTTTGGCGTCACCGCGCTTGGTCCCTACTCGGGGGCTCTGTCCGGTGATGGAGAAACCGTCGAACTTCGCAGTGCCGACGGACAGACAGTCGATGAGGTGAATTATGGAGTTGGATTTCCCTGGCCGGTGGGAGCTAGTGGGAGTGGATCGTCAATGGAGTTAATCAATCCGGGTCTCGATAATGATCTGGGTGCATCGTGGCGGAGTTCGCGGCAGTCTGGATTGTCTGAGGCGACGATTATTGCGGAATCTGCCGACGGTTGGCGTTGGCGAAAAGGGGAGACCGAGGCCTCTAATCCGATCAAGGATTGGACCGGGGAGGATTTTGTGGAAGACGGAACTTGGACGACTCAGACAATGCCGATTGGGTATGGGAAAGTAGGAAGCCAGGTGTTTACCCCGGCGATCAGCGGGATGCAGGGGCAATTTACCTCGGTGTTTTTTCGGAGGAATTTCACGGTGGCAGCTGGCGAAGTGCCGCAGAAGTTACTCCTGCGTTATCTTCTCGATGACGGCATGGTGGTCTTTCTCAATGGAACCGAAGTTTTTCGGAGCTCCAATTTACCGGGTGGAGATTTGACAATTTCGGATCGAGCGAATTCTAATGGAGACGAGAATAATTGGATTGAGGAAGAGCTTATCGGGACAGCAGCCTATCTCCATGAAGGCGAAAATACCCTCGCGATTCATGGCTTCAACAATAGTTCGGGAAGCAGTGACTTTGGATTGAATTTTGAATTGATTCGTCCCGGTCCGGATTTGGAAGCGCCACCGATTCCATCGCCGGGAGCGCAGAATACGGTGTATTCGGTTACGGCTCCTCCCGCGATTCGGCAGGTTGATCACTCGCCCAAGCAGCCAATGGCGGGAGAGACCACGGTCATCACTGCCAAGGTGACTGACCCCGATGGTGTAGGAAGTGTCAACGTGGAAGTGCAGACGGTGGCCCCCGGAGTATACGTCCCAGCCTTCCTGGCGAAAACGACTACGGTGTTGCGAAGCCAGCCCAACGCCCCCCGGGATCCAAATCCCGCCTATGAACAAAACTGGGTGAGTTATGAAATGAAGGATGATGGTTTCGACCAGGATGAAATTGCGGGGGACGGGGTTTATACAGCTGCGATATCTGGGGAATCTAATCGTACCTTGGTGCGGTATCGTATCACCGTGACCGATTTACTTGGCGCGGAACAACGGGTTCCTTATGCCGATGATCCCAAGCTGAACTTTGCCTACTTCCAATACGATGGAATTCCCGAATACGTTGCCGGGACCCGGTCGGTGTTGGGTGTCCCGCATACTTATTCTGCCGAGACGATGTCTTCCGTGCCCTCGTATCACATCCTGACGACGGCCGCGAATTTTGATCAGGCCGTAGCTTATAGCGGTGGCGACCAGATCCCCCGGAATGAATACGACGCCCGGAGTGCCTATAATTGGAATTGTTCCTTTGTGTATGAGGGGAAAGTTTATGACCATGTGCAGTATCGTCTGCGACAGCGTAATGCCCGTTATTCCAATTCGGGAAAGAGGAGCCTGAAATTCCGCTTTAATCGTGGCGACTACCCTACTTTCCGGGATCGTGAAGGGAATAAATATCCCGAACCGTGGAAGTATCTTGCGACTCACAAGATGAGAGGGTCGCGGGGGAATATTACCTGGGGAATGGAGCAGGCTACGAATCACTTGATATGGAATCTCACTGGAACTCCGGCTCCGTATACACATTGGTTTCAGTTGCGGGTTGTGCGTGGGGCGGAAGAAGCGCCGGCAGGAGCGAATGGGCAATATTTGGGAGATTATTACGGGATGTTATTGGCCCTAGAGGAATATGATAAGCGCTTTCTCGATGCCCATGGCCTCGAGAAAGGAAATCTCTATAAGTTGATCAGTGGTCGGACCGATGGTCTTTCGGTGCAACGCTACCAGGCCGCTGGTGCGGTTGATGATGGGACCGATTTCACGACGATTATTAATCAACTTCGACCTGCCAGAGATAATGCCTGGTTGGACGAGCATGTGAATTTCGACAGCTGGAATCACTACCATGCCGTGGTGGATATGATCCGGCATTACGACGTGCAGCCGAACACTGGTGAGCATTTGAAGAACCGGGCGTATTATTTTGAACCCTCGGCGACCAATCCGCTCGGGCGCTTGAATGTGCTTCCCTGGGATTCTGATACGAGCTGGGGGCCGAACTGGAATGGCGGAATTGATTTTCCAATGCAGGTGGTTTTTGGTTCGAGGAATAATAATCCGCGCGAACCCTATAGCATTGACTATCTCAATGTGGTGCGTGAGATGCGGGATCTGATTTGGACCGAGGAGCAGATTGATCTAATGATTGATCCCCTGGCCGCGATTGTCGGTCCTCAGGCGTCGGCAGACCGGGATCGTTGGATTGCGGGAGTAGGAGGGAGTCAAACTTCGCCGGCTTTGGAGACGGTGACGAATGACATGAAGAAGTTTGCCTTTGATGGTTTGGAGGGAGGTCTGATATGGACTGGAGGAAACGATGAAAGTATGACGCCTGCCTCCAGGGATTCGGGAATCTCGGGTCAGCAAGGACGTGATGCCTATCTTGATGATTTAGTTTCTGATCCCTTGCTTCCGGCCAAGCCGACGATTTCTTATTCCGGAGCAGCGGGCTTCCCGCAGGACGGGTTGGCATTTACGAGTTCGGGATTCTCCGATCCCCAAGGAGCGGGAACATTTGGTGCGATGGAGTGGCGGGTTTCCGAGCTGAATCAAATCGGTGGTGGCGAACGCGAGCTCATGCCTGGTGGGAGGACCTGGAGTTTTCTTGATGATGGTAGTGATCAGGGCACGGCCTGGAAGGAACTCGGATTCGATGACGCCGGCTGGAACATTGGAGCTGCGCCGCTTGGCTTTGGTGGTGTAACCGGGTTGATTTTTGATACCACCACNGAGAAAAACATCATTACGGCCTATTTCCGAACGACGGTGAATGTGAGCGATTTGGATTCGCTGGAGTCATTTACCTTCAAAATCCTGACGGATGATGCCGCTGTGATTTGGGTGAATGGCGAGGAAGCGGTGAGGGATAGTTTTACCAGCAATCAAGAAATTAACTATGACACCCCGGCAGCCGTAAATGCGAACGAAACGGAGTATACCGAGTATGTCGTGGATGCGAGTTTGTTTGTTGAGGGAGAGAATCTCATCGCGGTGGAAGTTCATAACCGAAGTACGTCGAGTGGAGATATGGGCTTTGAGGTGACCTTGAGTGCAACCGAGAAATTGATTCTGGATGGCGGGCCACCCCGGTTTGAGTGGGATGCCGACTGGGAATCGGGAGAGCTGACAAGCTTTGCGGCACAGCTGGATCTTCCCAGCGTGACCAGAGTGGATCGTCCTTACCGGGCGCGCGTTCGGCATCAGGATAATACCGGACGTTGGAGCAATTGGTCCGATCCGCTTGAGTTCACGGTGGGAACTCCAACGATCCAGCCCTGGCTCGATGGATTGGTCGTCAGCAAGATTATGTATCATCCCTTGCATCCTACGGTAGCCGAGCTTGCGGCGATGCCTGATTTGGAAGAAGGGGATTTTGAGTGGATTGAAATCATGAATGTTGGGGCGGTGCCGCTTGCGCTTGATGAGTTGCGATTCACTAAAGGCGCGGAGTTTGATTTTGTGACTGCAAGTAAGAACACGATCGCTCCGGGCGAGCGTTTGTTGATCGTGGCGAATATTGACGCTTTCAATTTGCGACATGGATTGGCGGTGACAACAGATCACGTGATTGGAGAATTTTCCAAGGCGCTTTCCAACGACGGTGAGCGGCTGAAGCTTTCCTTCGGTGCCGGAACCGCAATTCGGGATTTTGAATACAACGATGCCTTTCCGTGGGCTACTCCTGCGGATGGACTGGGATCTTCTTTGGTGTTGATTTCTCCGGGAAGGCTGGCGAGCGGGACTGAAGCTTCGCATTGGCGCGCCAGCGTGGCGGATCAGGGCGGTCCTGGCGCGGACGATGCCTTGTTATTCGTGGGTGATCCCGATGGTGACGACAACGGAAATGGTCTTGCGAATTTCCTGGAGTATGCCGTTCTGAGCGACCTGGAAATTTCGGTGGTGGATTCGGTCATCTTCCTTTCCTTTGATAGAAAAGTGAATGCCGATGACGCCGTGATTGAAGTGCAGGGAAGTAGCTCTATGGCTGAATGGAGTTCGGGTGCGGTGACGCTTGAGAGCGAAGTATACGGTCCGAATCAGGGAAGTCGTGTAACTTACCGCGTCGCTGATCCAGTGGCTGAAGCCATGGGGTTTTTCCGTCTGCGGGTGATCGAGCGCTAGATGATGGGAGTGACTATTGTAGAAGGTTTAAACGCGGCGGTAAACCGTGGAGAAATTGCTGGTGCAGTTGCGCTGGTGACTGATGCGGAGGAGACACTCTTCATCGGTACGGTGGGGTTGAGCAATGTGGCTGGGAACGAGAAAATGACTCCGGATGCGATGTTCTGTATCGCGTCCATGACCAAGCCGGTCACGGCGGCGGCAGTATTGGTATTGCAGGACGAGGGGAAGCTTTCGCTGGATGATCCTTTGGAAAAACATCTACCCGAATTCGCACAGTTGAAGAATGCCGGGGGGGAGAGGGTTTCGGTGACTTTGCGGCAATGCCTGGCTCACACCTCGGGCATGAGCGATGTGAGTTTGGAGGAAGAAAATCGGGCGGAGAAGTTGGAGGATCTTATTCCGATGATTCTTGAGAAGCCGACTTTGTTCGATCCCGGTGAGCGCTGGGAATATTGCCAAACAAGTATCAATATGGCAGCTCATGTGGTCGAGGTGATTACTGGACAATCGTTTCCCGAGTTCATGCGGGAGAGGTTTTTTGAGCTGCTGGGAATGAAGGATACTTCGTTCTATCCGACCGAAGAACAGGTGGCGCGTTTGGCGCGGTGTTATTCGCGAACGGAATCAGACGGGTGGCGTGATGACGGCTGGAGTTGGATCACGCATAATCGCATGATGGATTCGAGTCGTTATCCTAAAGCCAATGCGGGTTTGTTTTCGACTGCGAGCGATTACGCCTTGTTTTGTCGTATGCTCTTGAAGAGGGGAGAACTCGATGGGCGGCGGTATCTCAGTGAGCAAGCCGTTCAGGAAATGCAGACAGTGCAGTCTGAAGATTTGGAGACGGGTTTTACTCCGGGGAATGCTTGGGGAGTGGGTTGTTGTCTTGTACGTGAACCGCAAGGTCCCACGAAGGGCTTGTCTGCTGGTAGCTATGGTCATGGCGGACTTTATGGAACCCAGGCCTGGATCGATCCGATTGCGGGAAGAGCTCATCTTCTGATGATTCAGCGGGCTGACTTCGAAAATGCTGATGGTTCGGATGTGCGACGGGAGTTCCATCAAAACGCGTTGTTGCTATGATTTTATCCTAACAGGTGATAAAGAGGTTGAATGTTGGGGCAAGACGTGTTTTTGTGCGCGCTACTCAGGTTGAATGAAGTTCTTGTCTTCCAGATTCTATTTAATTGTTGCCCTTGCTGCGACAACTTGCGCACTCAGTGCATCTGAAGAGAGTCCTGAAGTGTCCTCTGTTCCCGAGCCCTCGGTTGCCGTTCTTGGTGGATTGTGCGGGATCATTTTCCTCCTTTGGCGGAAGAAGTAAGGTCTTATTCGACTGGTCGGTATTCCAATTAGTCTCGGATACTCCTTGCTAAGGTATTAAAACCGTGGTTTCTCGCGCGTTCCGACCAACGCTTTTTTGGAGCACACTCCAAATTTCCCACACACTTCTCACACGATGGATACCCCACCTTTTTCCGAACTCGGTTTACCGGATGAACTTCTTAAAGCGGTTGAGAGCATGGGGTTTGAAAGTCCGTCTCCCATTCAAGCCAAGACCATCCCTCTCGCACTGACCGGAAAAGATCTCATCGGCTTGTCGCAAACCGGTTCGGGAAAGACTGCTGCTTTTGCACTTCCGACTCTTTCCCGTATTGATGCCGACCTCAACGAGCCCCAGGCTTTGATCGTGTGTCCAACCCGCGAACTTGCGGTGCAGGTTTGCGAAGAAGTCTTCAACCTCGGTTGTAAGGCGAAGAAGATTCGCGCGGTTCCCGTTTACGGTGGAACTCCCATTGATCGACAACTAAAGAGCTTTCGAAAAGGAGTGCATGTGGTGGTGGGGACACCGGGGCGTCTGCTCGATCACCTTAAGCGCCGTAGTTTCAATCCCAAGAACATTCAAACCGTCATTCTCGATGAAGCGGATCGCATGTTGGACATGGGCTTTCGTGAAGAAATGGAGGAGTTGCTTGATGCCCTCCCTCGCGAGCGCCAGACGATGTTCTTTTCAGCGACGATGAATCGTCAGGTAAGTCGTTTGATCGATGGCTTTGGCAAGAATCCCGAGTTAGTTGAAATTGAGCGAAAAGCCCTCACGGTGTCTTCTATTGATCAGTCCTGCTACGAGGTGCGTCAACGATCCAAGATCGAAGTGCTCTCTCGCTTGATCGACATTGATCCGCCACGCTTGGCGCTTATTTTTTGTAATACCAAACGTCTCGTTGACGAGGTTACCGAATCTCTTTTGGCGCGTGGTTACACTGCGGACCGCCTTCACGGCGATATTACCCAGCAAATGCGGGAGCGCGTTTTGGCGCGATTTAAGGATGGCGTCGTAGAACTTCTCGTCGCCACTGATGTTGCTGCCCGCGGGCTGGATGTCGAGAATGTCGAGCTCGTGGTGAATTACGAATTACCCCATGACCCTGAAGATTATGTTCACCGAATTGGTCGAACTGGTCGTGCGGGTCGTTCTGGCAAAGCGGTGAGCTTTGTTTTTGGTCGCGATATTTATCGTCTCCAGACAATCGAGAAATTTACTCGTCAGAGTATTCGTCGCGAGCGGGTGCCGACGCAGGAGCAAGTGGAGGGCAAGCGGGCCGATAAGGTCTTCGATACCATTCATGAGAAACTTGAGGCCAAGGAATATGGCGACTACCAGGCTTACCTTGATCGTTTGCTTGAGCAGGGTCACACCGCGACCGATATTGCCAATGCCGCGTTTTCTCTTTTACGGGAATCCACCAGCAGGGAAGGGGAGTTCATTGCCGAAGATCGCGCCAAGGAAGTATTCGCGAGTGAGAAGCGAAGCGGCAAGGCCTTAAACCCAAATTGGCGGGATCGTGGAGATCGCAAGAAAAGCGATCGAGGAGATCGTCCCGAGAGGGGAGAGCGTAAAGAGCGTCCCAAGCGTGAACGAGGTCCTTCAAAAGGAATGGTGCCTTTGGTGATGACTTTGGGGAAAGCTCAACGCATCAGCCCAGGAGATATTGCCGGGATGATTTATCGCGAGTGCAATGTGCCCGATGGCTCGCTCGGTAAGATTACCATTTTCCCGAAGCACACCCTCGTCGACGTGGGCAAGGAGATCGCCGATGATGTCATTCATGGTTTGAAAGGCGCGAAGCTTCGCGGTCGTACTTTCCGGATCGGTCACGATCGCGGTAACAAATAGAGAACGACACGCTTGGCATAGCCGAAGCTGAAAAAGGCCCCCTTGATCATTCCCGGGAGGACGGTCGGGTGGTAGTTGATCGGTTATGTGGCTTTCAGATAAAGTTTTATAAGGGATTTGAACAGATTGAATCGGTGATTTGGACGGTAAGAGTTCTTCGAATTAGAATAATTCCAATTATTGCTTGCGTGCTGTCCT
>PBTU01000024.1 GCA_002729295.1 Verrucomicrobiales bacterium
GCAGAAGAACGATCGCTGTGGGGGTGGTTCCATTTTCTCTCGCCATCGAAGTGGTCGTGGGTGAAGAAGCCCCTCCAAAGTGTTGCGATTTCGTCATCGGCGAGGCCGAGATAGCCGGCGGCAATCGCTCCGCGGGAGAATCCGCAAAAGAAGACATTCTTCGGGTCGCCACCAAACTGTTGGCAGATACGTGGGACGTTGTCTTTACAATATTCGATGGTGGCCTGTCGGTCGCCCCACCAGGTCACGGCGTTTTCCCGGCCGCCTTTTTCGACGTAGGGCATCGAGACCCAGATGAAGTTCTTTCCGCCGCTCATGCCGTAGCCGAGGTTGACGTCTCCGGCTTTTCCGGTGGAATTGCAGGCCAACCATTTGTTTCCGGCGTATTCTACGATGACGGGGTATTTCTTCCCGGGATTCCAGTCGGTGGGAAGATAGAGAACATGGTGCACCTTGGTGCCCTGGTATTCCGGAGCGGTTTGGCGAACGCGTTTGCCGGCTGCTGGTTTTTCATCGGTCGTCACTGGGGAGGTGAGGTCCATGTCGGCGAATACCTTTTGAGTGAAAGCCAATGAGACGATCACCAGGGCCATTGATTTGAGAGTTGAAAAGGGCATGCTTGACTCTTGAGGTCGCCAGATTAGCAGAATGACAAAATTGGCAAAGTCATTCCATAGGGATGCGCAGCGGGGTTTCCATGCTTGCGGTGGAGTGCTTTGCGCATCATCTTTCGAAGCTCGCAAAACCAGTACAGCTCATGAGACTCCTTTACCTGCTACTTTTTCCTCTCTGTATTTTTTTGATGAGTTCCTCTTTTGGGGTCGCCGCTCCGGTGATCACGGAGTTTCAGGCAGACAACTCGTCCACCTTGAATGACGAAGATGGCAACAATAGCGATTGGATTGAGATTTTTAATCCAGATGGTTCAGATTACGACTTGAGCGGGTGTTACCTGACCGATGACCCGGCCGTGCTCACGAAGTGGCAGTTTCCGGCAGGAACTAATTTGGAGGACTCGAGATTTCTGTTGGTCTTTGCGTCTGATAAAGACCGGGCGACAGCGGGTTCCGAGCTGCATACTAATTTCAAAATCTCTTCGGGAGGAGAGTATCTCGCTTTGGTGGCGGCTGATGGGACGACGGTCCTTTATGAGTATGTTGCGCCCTATCTGGTTCAATTTGAAGACGCCTCCTACGGCTTGGCGCAATTGGGAAATACCAACGACGAGACCTTTATCGATGTCGCGGCCAATTGCACCGTCCTGGTGCCAACAAATGGCGCGCTTGGAACGTCCTGGACAGCCACTGGCTTCAACGATACCTCGTGGACCAGCGGAACGACCGGAGTAGGCTATGAGCGAAGCAATGGTTACGACAGCTATTTTAACATCGATGTCGAAGGCCAGATGTATAACCAGCGGACGGGGGTGTATCTTCGCGTTCCTTTTTCCGTCGCCAATGTCGGGGAGATTTCAGCACTGGAATTGCAACTCCAATATGATGACGGGTTTGTCGCTTATTTGAATGGTGTTCAGGTCACATACGATCGCGCAAATTTACCGGTGGATTGGAGTTCCACGGCAAGCTCGGATCACACTGATTCCTCGGCCTCGCAATTTACTCCTTTTGACATTAGCGCGTTTACAAGTGCCTTGGTGGAAGGGAACAACGTGTTGGCAATTCACGGCTTAAATAGAAATACAACGAGTTCGGATTTGTTGTTCCGTCCGAGGCTGGTCGCGACAAGACTTTCGAATCCCTCCCTGGGAGGCCCCGGATATTTTCTCACGCCGACACCGGGTTCGGTCAATGGAACGGATCAGGGATTGCCCGCGAGTGAGGTGGCCATTTCTGTTCCGAGCCAGACCTTCACCAATAGTTTCCAGGTGAGCTTGAGTGGGGCGGGTGTCGGACAAAGCATTCGCTATACCACGGATGGATCCGTGCCGACCCTCTCGTCTGCTCTTTATTCCGGCCCTTTTACCATTTCGCAAAGCACCCAGCTTCGGGCACGGGTGATCGGAGCGGGAAATGCGGAGGGCTCGATCGCCATGGCGAGCTATCTCTTTCTGAGCAGCGACGTCTCGGGATTCAGCTCTAATCTTCCGATTGTTATTTTGGAGAACTGGAATAGCGGAAAGCCAAACAGCGACACGGATGGATTTTGGAGCATTATCGAGCCGAATACGGGAGGAGATCAACGAAGCCATATGAGTGATGCGATGGCCGTTGCGACGCGTTGTAACATGAAGGTGCGGGGATCGTCTTCCTCGGGATTTGCCAAGTATTCCCTCTCGCTGGAAGCTCAGGATGAAGACAAAGAGGACCAGGCGATTTCTCCCCTTGGGCTGTCGGAGGAATCCGATTGGGTTCTCAGTGGCCGCTATACGTTTGACCGGGCCTTGATGAGAAATCCCTTGATTTACCAGTTGAGTAACGAGACCGGCGAGTATGCCGTGCGGACCCGGTTTGTTGAGGTGTTTTTGAATACCGGAGGAGGAAATCTCTCTTACAGCGGTGATTACTTTGGCGTGTATGCCTTGATGGAAAAAATCAAGAGGGACGGTGAACGGGTGGATGTCAAAAAGATCAGCCCGAGTGATGTCACGGAGCCGGATGTCACGGGCGGATACTTGTGGAAGAAGGACCGACTTGATCCGGGCGATAGTGGATTCTCGGTGAATTCGATGGGGACTTTCGGTTGGGTTTACCCCAAGGAGGAAAATGTCGTTTCCGCACAATCGAGTTGGTTGAGAAGTCACCTCAATGAATTCGATACCGCGCTCTATAATGGGAGCTGGACCAATCCAACAACGGGCAAGCACTTCACGGAATATATCGATAATTTTTCGTGGTTGCGTCACCATTGGTTGAATACTCTGGCGATGAATGTCGATGGTTTCCGGTTGAGCGGGTATTATTATAAGCACCACGACGAAACGAATGGCGGCAAAGTCGGCGCGGGTCCGATTTGGGACTTCGACCGCACGATGGGCTCGACAGACTCACGGGATAATAACCCTTCCGCTTGGGATGGTACGGGTGACTCGAGTAGAACCTACGGGGACTCTCGATTCCCATGGTGGGGACGCGCCTTGGAGAATCCCGATTTTCGGCAAGAGCATACCGACCTTTGGCAGGAGCTACGTCAAACGACCTTCTCGACAAGTAATATTCACTCTGTGATCGATGGCTTTGTCGCGGAACTGGATTTCCAGGATCCGGGTGGCGTCAATCCGGGATTGGGGAGTTCCCCGCAGGCCCGGAACTTTAACAAATGGACTGCGGTAAGACCATCGGGTGGCTATACCAATCAGGTCAATGTTCTCAAAGATTGGATGGAGGATCGCGCTGGTTGGATCGATAGCCAATACACTGCACCTCCGTCGTTTACGGTGGCGCCGGGATTGGTATCGGCCGGGACCAATGTGGGATTAAGCGGAGGGGGTGGCACCGTCTACTGGACCACCGATGGCAGTGATCCGCGACTTTCCGGTGGCGGAGTCTCCGGTTCGGCCTCTACCGGTTCGCTTGTGAATGTCAGCCCGACGACCATTATCAGGGCGCGTGCCCGGAGTGGAGCGGGACTGACTTCATGGTCGGGTGAAATTCAGGGTACCTTCCTCGTTGGGGCGTTAGCGAACGCCACGAACCTGTTGATTACAGAGATTCAGTATGCTCCGGCAAACCCCAGTTCGGCCGAGCAGGCGGTTTCCGCAGATCCAGCCGATTACGAATGGATGGAGTTGACCAATATCGACACCTCGACAATTGACCTGACCGACGTGCATTTCGAGGCGGGAATCGAATTCACCTTCACTGGCTCAGCCATCACGACTTTGGCACCGGGAGCGCGGGTATTGATTGTGCGGAATCAAGCGGCTTTCGAGGCGCGGTATGGCTCCTCAATGAATGCGAGCATCGCCGGGGAGTATGCTCCTTCGCGACTGGATAATGCAGGCGAGAGGATTCATCTGGTCGATGCGCTTGGGAACACGATTCAAGACTTCACTTATAATGACCAACTGCCTTGGCCCTCTGAATCGGGCTTCCCGGGATATAGTCTCGTGTTGATTTCGGATGGAGGAAGCGTGCCTGTTCATGGCGACGCAAGTAACTGGCGGAGTAGCACTTTGACCGGCGGAAACCCAACGACTTCGGACCGGGTTGCCTTCGTCGGTGATCCACTGGGTGACGATGATGGCGATCAATTGAGCAAGTTGATGGAACATGCCCTGGGAACAAGCGATTCGGATGGCGGTGAAGGGCGGTCGAATCTCACCGTCGCCATCGAGACGCTCACGGTCAATGATGTGGCGAATTCGTATGTTACCGTTACCTTCCAACGAAATATCGCCGCAGATGACGTGGACGTGTGGGTCGAAACAGGTAGTGATTTAGAGGGGTGGAATACCGGTGAGGCTCATTCCGTTCTGGTATCACAGTTTAACAACGGAAATGGTCTTTCGACCGTGAAATATCGTGCCGCCAATTCTTACAATATTTCCAGTCCTTCCTCATGGTTTTACCGACTGGCGGCGGAACTCAGATAGGCTGAAGATTTCTGGAAATATTTGTCGATTTTTATCGAGGGATCTGGGTGCGATCCGGAGTACTAACACCTGACCAACGATCAGTGGCCGGGATTCGCGGCAGATCGACTCGGAGGTGAATTTTTGGTGTTCTTGTGGCGGNATTGGCATTAGAGTTGTACTTCTTTCTCGNACACACAACAACGNTGTCCATGAACTGGAAANTATNGGTTAAATTNAAATACCTGCTTGCCCACATCGNAATATTNTTGATTTCNGGAGCTTTGGCGGGCCCCANTATTTCGGAATTTATGGCGGACAATGATTCTGTTTTGGCAGATGAAGACGGAGATTTNAGCGATTGGATTGAGATTCNAAATCCAGACGCCTCCGCGATTTCCCTNGCTGGGTATCATTTGACAGATGATGTCGGGGATCTCACAAAGTGGACTTTTCCAGCGGTGAACTTGAATGCCGGAGCGACTTTGTTGGTATTTGCTTCGAACAAAGACCGGGCACTTCCTGCCGGCGAGTTGCATACTAACTTCAAATTGTCGGCGGGAGGTGAATATCTGGCCTTGGTCAACCCGGACGGCACGACCATTGAGAGTGGATTTTCGCCAAGCTACCCGCCACAGTTTCCTGATCAATCCTTTGGTTTTGGGACGCCGGGGAGCACCAGCCAGGTGAATATCACCCCGACTTGGAGCTCGCCGGCGAATTTCAACAATGTGAAGTTAAATGGAGTGCAGTCGGCGACGCTGGGGTCGAGCTTTGACAGTATCGATGCGGATCTTGCCGGAAGTCAACTGCTCTACTATATGTGGTTTGATTTTTCGTCCCAATTGGGAGCGATCACGGCGGGCGGCGTCATTGATTCGGCAACGATGACCTGGAGCGGGGTTGCGGCACCCTCGATTTTTGGGTCCAGCGGGGTGACTTCAGAGCTGGGCGTGTTTCCGGTTCCCGATGCCAATTACGGAATCGATACCGTAGCGACGACGTATAACGATAATACCTTGGTAAATTATTATGCCGCCAACACACCGATTGATTCCTTCACCGCGGTGCCGGGACAGACTCCCACGGCGACGTGGAATATTAAGAGCTTCGTGGAAGATTGGCGGGACAATCCCGGAGATCCCCAGCGCGGTCAGTTGATGATTATCAATAGTGCGCATCCCATGTTCATGGATTGGGACAACAGCGGAGGCGCACCGACTCTGAACGCGGTGGTTAATGTCTCTTCTGATCCCAATGCGCCCGCGCCACTGGTTTACTTTGATACGCCGACTCCGAACGGTGCCAATACCGGAGGTCAGGCTGCCGGTCCGGTTTTTGGAACAGTAACCGAAAATCCTCCCCAGCCAACGGGTGGCGATCTCAGCGTGACGGCGCAGATTTCAGGATCGGCTGATCCGGTTTCGACTGTGGTAGTCTATTATCGGCTGGCCTTTGGTGGAGAGACCCAGCTGGCGATGGCGGATGATGGAGTTGCTCCTGATGCTGCCGCGGGTGACGGAGTTTATACTGCGAACATTCCGGCTTCGGCTTTGCAGAATGGCGAAATGACGCGTTGGCGTTTTGTTGCGACAGATACCAGTGGTGCCCAGACCAAAGAACCGGCTTTTCGGGATCCGGTGGATTCCCATCAATACTTCGGGACGGTGCAGGCCGATCCCGCGATCACGACGAATCTCAATGTGCTGGATTGGTTTATCCAGAATCCGTCCGGCGCCAATAATATCACCGGAACGACCGGAGCGGTTTATTACAAGGGCGAGTTTTACGACAACGTGCACTTTAATCGTCACGGGCAATCGACCGGTGGCTTTATCAAGAAGAGTTACAATATCGATTTCAACAAGACCCAGCGATTTCTCTGGAGCGACGAAGCTCCACGAGTGGCCGATATCGATCTGCTGACGAACTGGGCTGACAAGTCGAAGGTGCGCCATCCTTTGGCCTGGGAGATTATGCGGGAGTCTGGGGTTAACGCGCACTTTGCCTTTACCATCCGGGTGGAGCAGAATGGCCAGTTCTTTAGTACGGCGGACTTCGTAGAAGACGGGGATGATATCTATTTGGAGCGGGCCGGATTGAATCCGGATGGCGCGATGTACAAGGTCTACAGCAATCGCTTGAATAAGGATCAGGGGAACACCGGTTATTCCGGCGTCGAGAAAAAGAATCGTAAGTCGGAGAACAATGATGATCTGCAGGCGCTCATTGACGGGCTCGATTTGACGGGCGCGGCTCTGGAAAACTACATGCGCGATAACATTGATATTCCGAAGACCATCAATATGTTGGCGGCCAACTCGGTGATCCGAAACATTGATATGCACAGTAAGAACTGGTATATTTACCGCGATACCGGGAAGACTGATGAGTGGGCGATCCTACCCTGGGATCTGGATTTGTCGCAAGGCCGGGTTTGGAATTCCCAGAACACTTATTTCGACAATAACGTTTACACCAACGGGCTGGTAGTCACCGGTAATTCCATACGGCTTGTTTCCCATCTTTTTAATAATTCCGAGACGCGTGCGATGATTCATCGTCGCATCAGGACTTTGGCGGACGAGTTTCTGGAGCCGGAGAGCACCCCCTTGGTGGATCGTTGGTATGAACGGCGATTGGATGAACAAGCGGCCTTGATCGACGATCCCTTGATGGCGAAATCAGACGCTCAGCGCGACTTCGAAAAGTGGGGATCGTGGTTGCAGGGGAATGGAAGCTCGGTGCCTTATACCACGAACAATGCGGCCGTGGAATCGATGGCGGAGGCAATTGTGCGATGGAAGAACGAGTATCTCCCCGGACGGCGCAATGAGATTTACAACAACCAAACGGTTGGCAACGGCGGGGAAATTCCTGATGAGCAAATCGGTCAGGCCTCGGTTACCTTGACCCCATTAGTTCAGGCAGGCGACACCGGCTATGGATTTGTTCCCACCGATAATAGCTTGGGGACGACGTGGCAGGGCGCGCCAGCCAATGAACCCTTTAGCACTGCCGGTTGGTTCAGTGGTCCGACAGGCTTTGGCTACGATAGAGGCAGTGGCTATGAATCATTGATCGGGACGGATGTAGAAGCGGCAATGGCGTCGAGTACCACGATTTATATTCGTGTCCCCTTCAACGTCACCGACCCGGCGAATTTCGATAGTTTGGAACTCCGCATGCAATGGGACGATGGCTTTGTCGCTTATCTCAATGGTGATTTCCTAGCCGCGGCTAACAATCCCGCATCAGTGAATTACCTGTCGGCTTCAGACGGGAACGGACCGGAAGCAAATGCCGGAAGCTTCAATATTTATGACGTCACCTCAAAGTTGGGCTCCTTGCAAGCAGGGCAAAACATTCTCGCGATTCACGGCTTGAACCAATCGACCGGGAGTAGTGATTTTATTATCAGGCCCGAGCTCTATGGCGAAGCGACAACCGCTCCTGGCGGCGGGAATCCCGCCCTTTCGTTTGGGACGATCGAATTTAGTCCGGCTTCCGGAAATCAGGATGAGGAGTTTGTTGAAATCACAAATCCGTTTAGTTTCGCGGTGGATATTTCCGAGTGGGAGATCACTGGAGGAATTGAGCATACCTTCGCTCCAGGCACGGTGATTGCGTCGGGTGGCAGCCTCTATATTTCTCCTGACGTGAATACTTTCCGCGCCCGATCAGTGAGTCCGAAGGGAGGTGAGGGCCGGTTTATGCAGGGGCAATACAGCGGACATTTATCGAGCTTTCCTGAAACACTGAACTTGCTCGATGCCGGTGGGAATCTCCTCACGACGGCGACTTACGCTGGGAATCCTTCCGACGCGCAGCTCTACCTCGTGGTGTCGGAAATCATGTATCATCCGGACGGCGATGGCTTGGCGGAATTTATCGAGCTCACCAATATCAGCGATACCGTGACCTTGGATCTCACTGGCGTGAAGTTTGTGCAGGGCGTTGAATTCGATTTCACTGGATCAGCCGTGACCAGTCTCGCGCCGGGAGCGCGGGTGCTGCTTGTTCGTGATTCAGCTGCTTTCAATGCCGCTCATGGAGGTGGAAATCCGGTGGCGGGAGAGTTTGCCAATTTGAGTCGCCTTAATAATGACGGTGAGACCCTCAAGTTAGAGGATGCCCTCAATGGCACGATCCGGGAGTTCACTTACAACGATGCCGCGCCCTGGCCGGTGGCGGCGGATGCCGGTTATAGCTTGGTCCTGGTTAATCCAAATGCGAATCCAGATCCTGATGTGGCTGCGAACTGGCGCTCGAGTGTCTTGCCGGGCGGGAGTCCGAATGCCTCCGATGCCATCGCCGTGCCAGCGAGTCCCACGGGAGACTCGGACGGAAATGGGATTGCAGATTTGGTCGATTATGCTCTGGGGAATGGTCTCGGAAGCGCCTCCATTGCCTCGAATGTGAGTTGGCAAACCTACGACATCGNTGGNAGCCCGCAGAGCATGCTGACGATGAGNTATCCACTCAGTATTGGTGCGGATGGTGTCACGGTNGGAGTTGATGCCTCGACTGATCTCGCCAATTGGCAGGATGCCTCGGCGAATANCGAAGTGGTCAGNGAAGTGAATCAAGGCGATGGCCGCAAGATCATGACGGTGCGCTTCACCCCTCCGATCGGAGCAGGGGAGCGGCAATTCCTTCGCTTGAGAATCGAGGAGAACTAAACCTTACTTCCTCTCATACTTCCATCGCCGAACCTGGGAAAGGTTGGGGATGCCTTTCATGATTTCGAGAACGTTGCCCTCTTCATCCGTGATGATGGTTGAGGGCAGAACTGGATTTTGGATACGCATGCTTTTGGCCAGAAAATTGGAGAGAGTTTCTTTCTCCGTAGAGCTGAGGTCGGCGAGCATTTGGTAAGGAGGATTTTTTTCCGCAACATACTTTCTGAGCATCGCGGGAGTGTCGTTGGGATCGGTGGGCACTCCAAACAAAGCGATATCGTCGGTCTGGAGATAGGCCAGGGAAGGAAGGTGTCCGATACAGGCCGCGCACCAGGTCGCAGTGGTGGTATAGACTTGGATTTTTCCCGGGGTGGGTTTCGCGACGGGAAGCTTGAACCTTCGACTGACAGGCGGGGTGGCCTTGCGGGGATTACGATAGGTTTTTTGGGTGAAGGCCTTCGTTTCATGATTCTCGAATGCGGTGAGAAGGGTTCCTTCAGGAATGTCGTTCGTGGTGGTGGTTTTCCCCGATGGCCAACGGATGGAAACAGTGGCGACTTTGGAATTTTGGCCAATTCCGATGATCATGGTAGAGCTGTTTTGCGTGGCAAATCCAGTACCGCAAAGGTGCTCCCGTCTGATCGTGACTCCGTCTTCGAGAGTGATCTCCACAGCAGCCCCGTAGCCATCCCGGTTACTTAAATTGGACTGAGTGGGTGTTTTGTTTCCTCCGACAAAGCGAAGCGCGATCATGCCGTTTTTCTCTAGAGATATTTCGGGAATGTCATTGTGGTAGAGTAGCACTAAGGGTGAATTGGCATTGACCACAGCGACATCTTGGAAGCCATCTCCGTCGTAGTCGAGACAGGCAAAGCCGCGACCGTCTGCTATCGAGTCGAGCCCAGAAATCGCCGATAGATTTGAAAAGGATTTCCCGGCCTCCTGGTTGATGAAAAGATGATTCCGCTCCTTTCCGCTGAGGGAATGAACCTCCATGTTTCCTTTCGCGATCTCGTCGCGAATAATCATTCGGGCGTCAGTATCAGCGCTGGATTCGCCCGTGGTAGCATTGTGAGTCCATTCCTTTGATTTGCGGAAAGACTCGCGGGCTGTTCCGTCATCGGTGCGCACGACCGTGCGCCAGAAGTTACTTCACAAATCAACTTGGGAGGCGACAGCTGCCGGAGCGGTAAAGTATCCACTCAAGGCGTAGATATCGAGATCCCCGTCATTGTCGAAATCAACAAACTGCCCACCCCAGGACCATCCCGCATCGGCAACCAATAAGCTGGGTTTCTCAAGACCTGAAACATGGGAAAACTTACCGTGTTCATTTTGGCGATAGAGATAATTTCCTTCCGCCGAGATGAGTAAATCGGAATCAAGGCCTCTGACCTGTGACATGATTCGACGCCCCGCTTTGCTATACATATTGCTCACGTAAAGATCCTGGTGGCCGTCGTTATTGTAATCTCCCCAACTCGCCCCCATCGCGAAGCCAAAGACGTCGGCGCCCACTTCCTTGGCAATGTCAGTGAAGCCATCTTCTCCATCATTGCGATATAAGTGGTCGGGTGCCCAATCATTAGCGACGTAGAGATCAGGGTCTCCGTCGCGGTCGAAGTCACTCCAGCTCGCCTGAAGAGTGTTTTCCCATCCTTCGAGTTGCGAGGTCTCGGGAGCGGGTTCCAGCTTTCCCCCTCCTTTATTAACAAGGAGAATGTTGGGAGGACCGGTTTGATTGAGAAACCCTTTGTGAGGAATGGCTCCGCTTCGCGAATACTCAAACTTCTCGCGAAATTTGGCGGCGACTTTTGGGGAAAGGAAGCGCTCCGGCCAAGACTTTCCGGAATTGCCACTCTCGATACCCAATCCGGTTCCAACCGATCCCGGGCGATGAGTTGCCACAAAGAGATCGAGCAAGCCGTCGTTATTGTAGTCTGCAGCGGCCATCGAAACGGCAAGATTCGGGAGAGGAATCTCTTGTTTGACCTCGCGAAACCACCCTTCGTTGTTTTCGTAGTAAACGCTGCGTTCAAGCGCCCGACCGAGCATGAGGTCTTGATCTCCGTCGTTGTCAAAATCGGCGAAGATGCTGCAGGTGGTATTTCCGGGAACGGCGATTTCGAAATCTGCAGCGGCTTCGCGGAAAGTGCCATCGCCTTGATTGTGAAGAAGCAAGTTAGTCCCAAGCCTCACCATGATGTAAATATCATCGTGGCCATCGCCATCGACATCCGCTACCGAGATCGCCGGCTTCTGGTTCATCGCAGTGGGCGAAAAGTCAAACGAAAGCATTTTGGTCTTTCGGCTCTGATAATACACCACCGCCGCCTCCTGATGAATGGATCGGCGTATTTGCATTAATTCCTGACGATTCGGGATCGCTGAATCCAGCGATTCCGAAAAGAGAAGTTGACCAACGATGTTCGCTGTCATTTTTTTGGATTTCCAAGCGGAGATTCTCCAAGCCCCTTCGGAATCCTTCCTCCACTCGACCATCTGCTTCCCCGAAAGCCCCATCCATTTGTCGTCGAGCCGACGAGCGAGGCCGCCAAATTTCACCTCGGTGCTGAAGTGTTCGAATTCGTCTCCAATGAATTCTCCCTTCACGATTCGAAAGATACCGCTTTCGAAAAATGAGACGCCCTCCAAAATGGCCTGCCAGGGCGAAAACTCTGAAGAGGAGACGAGGGCTTCTTTACTTCTGTTTAATTGTATCTCACGGGCCAAGGTCTTTTGCTCCGGGGATTCGTCATTTTCGGGAATTGCTTCCAGTCCAATGGAGGAAAGCTTTTTTTCGAAGAGGCTGTCTGCCAGCTCGGGATCAGGAAGCCTCAGATTCATGAGGCCTTTCCCGAGTTCGTCGAGCTTTGGAGTCAGTTCGAGAATGAGCTCCTCACTTGTCACCATTTTCCTGATCAGCAGCTCGTCGGTATTTTGTTCATCGAGAGATTTTCGAATGAAAAAGTAGCCTCCGCACCCCAAAGCCAGAATCAGAGAGAGAAAAATCCATTTTCTGCGATGGCGAGGCTCCTGCGTAATTTTGGAGGGTGGTCGGGATGTCATGGTGAGTATCTGAAGAGCGAATCTAACCGAAAAATCTACATTTGGCCATAGCGGTAAACAGTTTAGAGAGATTTTAGTTTGACAAGAACGACCTCAACAGTTTGACTCTCCCTCCACTTCTCACTGATTCAATGAAAACAACAACAATCCTTACCCTGTCAGCCCTAGCGGTTGCAACAAGTCAGGCCGCGATCATCTGGAATGCCGGAGGCGTCGATAATAAGCAACTATACAATGCGGATACCTTGGGACCTGGCGGCGGTGGTGAAAATGTGCGATTTATTCAAGAATTTGGTGGCCAGACTGCCCTTCCTGGTAGTGCTACGGATTCCGGAGGGAAGGGTCCCAACAGGATCATCGATGATGATTACTACTTTGCAGGTGTTTACAACACGACAGTTAATAATGCCTACACGGGTCTCGGTGTCATTGTCGCGAACGAGGAAAACATGGAGCGAGCTTTCACCCACACCAGTGCAGGTGCGGGCGGTGACAGAAATCTTCGATACCACTTCAATTTCCCAGCCTCGACCCTTGCCTCCGATCAAATTTCGATCAATTTCGGAATTACCAATATGGAAGACAACAACGCCACAATTACAGCTGATGGTTGGGACGTAGAGGTGAAAGTCAATGGGGTTTCGATTTATACTCAAGGGATCGACGGGACTGATATCAATGGTGACTTCAATTCTCCTACCTTCAATCTGGCGGGAATTGGTGCCACCGCGGGTTCTGGTTTCGACAACTATGTTGAGATTACCGGAACCTCCCGCAATCCAAGCGATGGATTTAATAATAACGCGGTCGTAAATGCAGGTGGCTCTCGCTGGATGAGCATGGACTATGTTGAGATGGACGTTTCGCCAATTCCCGAGCCATCTTCCACTGGCCTCGCTCTCTTGAGCATTGCCGGTCTCGGCTTCATCCGTCGTCGCAAGTAAGCGATTACTAACTTTTCAAATGCCGGAGTCCTTCCTGGGTTCCGGCATTTTTTTGTGTTTCAGCCAGAGGGGCAGGCTTTCTTGGTCTTGTCACTTTTTTGAAGGGGTTGATATCTCAGAACCGAGCCATGGCAAAATCTCCCTAAGTTGCGTTCCGGTTCTCTTTGTTACCTATGATTTTGCGGTCCCGACTCCAAGGCGATGCCAACCGCCGAGGAGGTATTCTTTTTTGCTTGAGCCTCCCAACCAGTAGTCCGGGAAGCTGGACCCGGTGGTGAGTCCCTGGAAAAGATACTTGCCTTCAGAGGTGGCAGCCCGGATTAAGACTCTCCCCGCAAACCATTAGACGCAGCGGCAAAGCAGCCTGAGCCATCTCAACAAGGAGCGGCCTTTCTTGTCGACAGTCTTGCGGGAACGTGCTCGCGCCGCTACATCCCTCGGCAGTGAGGGTGACTTATCCAGATCTGCCGGTTGCGCGCCGGCGGGATGAGATTCTTGCGGCGATGCGTTCGTCGCAGGTGGTCGTGGTGGTGGGTGAGACGGGCTCAGGAAAGACGACGCAGTTGCCAAAGATGGCGATTGAGCTTTCGCGGGAATTGGGGCTGGAAGGGCGGATTGGATGCACCCAGCCGCGAAGGCTGGCGGCGACCTCGGTGGCACGACGGGTTGCGGAGGAGTTGAAAGTCGAGGTGGGAAAGGAAGTCGGTTGGCAGGTGCGCTTTACCGAGGTTTGCTCGAGGGAGACGCGAGTGAAGTTTATGACGGATGGGATTCTTCTGGCGGAGACGCAGGGAGATCGTTCGCTGAAGCAGTATGATGCCATCATTATTGATGAGGCCCACGAACGGTCCTTGAATATTGATTTTTTGTTGGGGTATTTGAAAAAGCTGGTGACGAAGCGGAAGGATCTTCGCGTAGTGATTTCGTCGGCGACTCTGGATGCGGGGCGCTTTGCGGAGTTTTTCGGAAATTGTCCGGTGGTGGAAGTGGAAGGTCGGACTTTTCCGGTGGAGGATATTTTTCTGCCGGAGTGGGAAGGTGGGGAGAGATTGCGTGAACATGTCTTGCGCGGCGTGGAGTTTGTGACCGATCTGGATTCGGAGGGCGATGTCTTGGTTTTTCTCCCCGGGGAGAGGGAGATTCGGGAGTGCGCCGAGATGGTGCAGGGGCGGGGCTTTCCCAATACCGAGGCGGTGCCAGTTTTCGCCAGGCTGTCCTTGAAGGATCAGGAGAAGGTCTTTCGACCGAGTGGAAAGCGGCGAATATTTATGGCGACGAATGTCGCGGAGACTTCGTTGACCATTCCGGGGGTCGTGAGTGTCGTCGATAGCGGGCAGGCACGGGTGAGTCGATTTAGTCCGCAGCGGCAGGTGCAGAGTTTGCAGATTGAGATGATTTCGCAGGCGAGTGCGCGGCAGAGACGTGGTCGATGCGGAAGGGTGCGCGAGGGAATTTGCGTGAAGCTTTATGATGAAGAAACGCAGGCGAGTGCGCCGGAGTTTACCGATCCGGAGATTCGGCGGAGTGCGCTTTCGGGGGTGATCCTGCGGATGCTTTCGCTTGGGCTGGGTGATGTCCGGGAGTTCCCGTTTATCGATCCTCCAGGCCCGCGGGCGGTCAATGAGGGTTGGAAGACGCTTGAGGAAGTGGGCGCGGTGGCGAAGCGGGATCAGTCGAAGCTGACGGAGACCGGATGGCGTCTGGCTAAGTTGCCCCTGGATCCGCGATTGGGGCGGATGTTGATTGAGAGCGAGCGACGGGGAGTTTTCGAAGAGGTGCTCATTATTGTCTCGGGCCTGTCGGCGATGGATGTGCGGGAGCGGCCGCAGGGGAAGGAAGAAAAGGCGGATGAAGCGCAGCGTAAGTTTCTCGATGAACGGTCGGACTTCGGGGTCTATTTGATTCTTTGGAAATGCATCGGGGAGTTTCGAGATGACAAGGGGAAGATGCGCTCGAATCAGATGCGTAAATGGTGTGAGAAGAATTTCATTAGCTTTCGTCGGGTGCGCGAGTGGTTGGGGGTTTACTCGGAATTGCGTCGGTCGTTTCGCAAGAAGGATGGTGAGGCGAAGGAAGTCTCAACACCGGCGGATGTTTATGCGGAGGTGCATAAGTCGATCTTGTCCGGAGTGCCGCGGCAGGTGGGGGTTTGGGATAAGGAAAAGCGGCATTACCACGGAGTGTCGAATCGACAGTTCGCGGTTTTTCCAGGCTCCGGTCTTTTTAAGCAAAAGCGGGCGCTCTGGGTTCTGGGATTTGAATTGGTGGAGACTTCGCGGTTGTGGGCGCGGAAGCTCGCGGAGATCGATCCGAAGTGGGTTGAGGAAGTGGTGCCGCATTTGTGTCGCAGCAAATTTCACTCGCCGTATTGGGATGATCAACAAGGTGCGGTATATGGATTGGAAGATGTCATCTTGGGCGGTTTGTCTGTGGTGGAAGGGCGGCGGGTTTTCTTTGGTCGGGTGAATCCCAAGGCGGCTTTCGAGGTCTTTGTGCGGGAGGCTTTGGTGGAAGGAAAGCTTCGGGGAACGAATCCGGTGCTGCAAAATTTGCACTGGCTGAAGGGCGTGATTTTTCGGGGGGAGCGAAAGCTGCGGCGGGTCGGGTATTTGTGGGATGAGGTGGCGGCGTATGATTTCTTTTTCGAGCGGATGCCGGTGGAGATTAATACCTCGAAGGCCTTTTACGATCTCACCAAAGACCCGGAGGAAATGGGGANACTCATGGTGCGCTTTGGGGATCTCATTTGGGANGAGGGGATCGAGGANCAGTTGAAGTTNTTTCCTGACGAGGTGGAGCACGGCGGGCGTCAGTGNCCGGTGAATTATGTCAGTGATCTGGAAGCGGAGGATGATGGGCTGACCTTTGAAGTGGGGATTGATGAGCTGCTGCGCTTTCCGGATTATTTGGCGAGTTGGGGGGTGCTGGGAATGTTGGATGAGCGGGTCGAGTTGTTGATTCGCAGTTTGCCGAAAGACTTGCGTCGGGAATGTCAGCCGGTGGCGGAGCGGGTGGATGGGTTTTTGGAAGAGTGGGGGAATTGGGAGCCGCAGCAGGATTTGTCGGATGCGCTTTTGGAATATCTTCGTGAGAAGACCGGGCGGGCAATCGACGGAATGGATGAATCGCGGCTCCCCGGATACCTGCGAGCGAAGATTCGGGTGCGGGATGAGAAGGGTGAGGTCCTGGGGTTTGGAGAAGATGCGCGGGAGATCAAAGAGAAGCTGGCGGCGGTTCTCCGGGCGCGTCGGGAGGCGGCGGCGAATGAGGAATGGGAAATGACGGGCGGCGAGGTATGGAGTTTTGGAGCGCTGCCGGTTGAGGCGGAGGGTGGCGTGTTCCCGGCTTTGGTAGATGAGGGCGAGACGGTGGGAATGCGGGCTTTTTTGGATTTGGAAGAGGCGGAGGAAAGTCATCGGGCCGGAGTGACAAGGTTGTTTTTGTTAGCGCACGCCGATCACGGGGTTTATGTGCGGAAGAACTTTCCGCTGCAGATGGCGGGACGCTTTATGTTGCCGCTTCTGCCGGATGGCACGATGGAGGAATTGGTGAAGGTGGCGGCGGAAGGCTCGCTCGGGAGGATGCCACGGGGTGAGGAGGAATTTGAGGTCGCAGCGCACGGTGGCAAGGGGGAGTGGTTTGGCTGTGCCGAGAAGATTGCCGAGGCGCTGGAAGGATTGTCGGATGCCGATGGTCGGGTGCGGGAGTGGATGGATCGGAATCGCCAGGACCGGCATTTAGGGGAAGTCGTTTTGCAAATGGAGGAGCAGCGAACATGGCTCTTAAGAGCAGGCTTTGCGTGGAAGGCGGGCTATGATCGCATGAAGCGATACCAGCGGTTTTTCCATGGGATGGAGGAGCGGATCAGCAGGTTGGATACGCAGCCGTTGCTTCGGGACGAGGAAAAGCAGGGTCAATTTTTGCCGCTATGGGACGAGTGGATGATCCAGTTGCAGGAGCGGCCCGAAGCGGTTCGGCTCTGGGAGATCGGGTGGATGTTAGAAGAGTGGCGACTGCAACTCTTTGCGCCCGGCGTGCCGCACGTCGGGAAGACGAGCGCGAAGCGGATCGAGAAAGCCTTGGGGATTTGAGGAATGAAACCCCGATCTTGATTCGTTTGTGAGACCATCAAGGCGATGATGCCATGGGAAGTGCTGTTGGTGATTCATAATATCGGCAGCGGAGCGAAGGAAGAGGATCGGCTTTTTGAGTTTCCCCTGGCCGGTCATTACCGGTGGTTCGGAAAATAAAAAAGGCCCACCTTGCGGTGAGCCTTTTTTAAAGTTTGTTGAAGGGCTGGTTTACCAGTTATCGCGTCCACCGCCACCACGGCGATCACGGTCGCGTCCACCGCCACGACGATCGTCACGTCCACCACCACCACCACGACGGTCTCCGCCGCCGCCTTTGTAGCCACCGCCGCCACCGCCACCGCGGTTTTGTTGGGGCCGGCGTTCTTCGGCTTCGTTGACACGGAGGTTGCGACCCATCAGGTCAGCTCCGTCCATCTCTTCGATTGCTTTGCGAGCGAGTTCGTCGTCAGCAAGAGTAATAAATGCGAATCCGCGTGGGCGGTTGGTTTCGCGGTCGAGGGGAATGAAGAGGTCTTCAATGGTTCCGTAGTCCTTAAAGGCGTCGCGAATGTCTTGGTCTTCAGCCGCGAAGGGCAAATTGCCGAGGTAGAGTTTCATGGTCTTGTTTCTAATGAGAGCGTTGGCCGGACTGGTATTAGCCCGGCCAACGTTCACGGAAGCTGACGGGAAATTATGAAATAGCGAGACTTGTTCTCATTATTTGTGAATAGGTGGTGTTGGGCGCTTTCGTTAAGTTAGTTAGAGGTCCTTAGGTGTTGCCGAAAATAGACGGTATTTTTCCATCGATTGCTCGGGGAGGTGTGCTAGCTGGCCGCCCGGGCAGCTAGAAACGCCCTCATTACTATGAAATTGAAAATTACCAGGATCCCATCCACGCCATTGGAAAAGAAGGCGGTGGGCCTTTCCGAGACGATGAAAAAGATCCCGGGGATTGTTTCGTCGATCAAAGATCAAGCCACGATGGATGTCGCCAAGAAGTCGATGACTGCCTTAAATATGGAAGTGGATGCCAACGTCGCTGAGATTAAAAAACTTTCTGTTCCTGATGCCGCAATTCGCAAATCCTTGAGCTCCCGGATGGAAAAAGAAATGGCGGCTTTGGGCCCCCAGATGCAACAAGCGATGATGGGAATGGTTGCTTTACCACCCGAGCTTGCTCCACAAGTGCAGGCCATGATGATGGAATTCGCCGGAAACATGGAGAAGCATGAGACGGATATGAACAAGTATTTCGAGTCCGATGAGGACCGGGCGAAGAAGAACGGAAAATAAGATCTCTTCCACTCAGGGATACACCTCGCTCGGTTTTCGGGCGGGGTATTTTTTTGTATATGGTCCTCCGAGGTGGGCCCGGGCTGAAGCCCGAGCCCCGTAAATTAATAGTCGTGATGCGCCTTTATCCCCAGATCACTGGGTTTCCAGCCTGCTTTGATCGAATTACTTTGATGGGAAGGGGCGAATATCATTCGAAAGTAACTGACAACGAGAGTTTTGATTCCTAACGTCGGGAAAATGCATCAATATTTGAGAATCCCCTCGGGGCTCGTATGTATCGTATTTGCGAGCCTTCTCAATTCTGCCCTGGCCGTGCCCACGATCGTGAGTGTGTCGGTGACGAGCAGTGAATTCGTGATCAATTCGGATGCGTCGCGAGGCGGTGCCGGTTATGATCGCGATGAAATTGCCGTTCGTTCGTCGGTAAATCTCGATAAGGCGGGGAATTTTCGGTATGATTACCAACTGCTCGATGAGGATAATGCCTTGGTTCTTCTCGATAATGGCGCGGGGGGAACCACGACGACGTTCCGCGGTGCGGCATTTTCGATTGGAGTGCCTAAAGAGCGGGTGACTACGGAGATGATTGCTCCGGCAGTGCAGTTGGATTTGAATCAGGAATACCGGGTCAAATTGCTGGTCAAGAAGCGCACTCCACCCGCGATTTTCTATGTGACCGAGGTGTCGGATGAAACGGCTGCGCAGCAGTTCATTCACTTTACTAATACCGATGCGGCAAGTGCGGAGGTGAACGTGCGTGGGATGATCGATGAGATTCGATGGACCAACGTTTGGGCCTGCGACACCGACCCGGCGAACGACAGCTTTCGGGCGGAGGCTGATCTGACCTTTTGGCGTTATGACGACTTTCTCGCGGCCTCGCCAGACACCGAGATTGTTATGCATCAGTTGATCTACCAACTTCGGGAAAGCTCGACGGGCAATGTCGTCGCGATTTCCGGTGGCACGACGGGGGCGGGATATAGTCTGAGAGAGTTCGCATTGGATGGGAGTATTCAGGAGCCCTATTCACGTTCAGTGACGCGGAGTTTTTCGGTCAATCCCGCAGTGCAACTCGATCCGGTGAACGAGACCTATTACCTCACCGTGACGCTGACGCACGAAGAAGAGAGCGGGCAGCCGTATATTACCGATCAGACTGATGTGGAGGGCGGAGCCGGGCCTCTTCTTCATTTTAACGGCACTCTTATGGCCGGAGGGGATACCATTACCATGGAATCGATCACCAATGACCCTTCGATTGGCGCGGTGAATATTGGCACGGAGTGGAAGACTTCGACTGCGGTAGTTGCGGGGTTTGTGGATGGAAATGACACCTACCTGGTCACCGGAACGGGACCTTACGACATTAACTTATTTCCCGACGGGCACGCTGAGTTTGTTGATGTGGCGGACTCGTTAACCGTAACCGCTCCGGCGCTTCCGGATGTTGGAACGGTGAATAACGTGCGCTTTTTTCGAAACGGAATGAGCTTCGCAGACAGTGGCTTGAGTGCGACCGTGCGGGTGATTCTTCCGGCGGGAATGGGGGTGTATGTCGGGCCTCATGAGATGCCCTCGAATCACATTCTTGAGAGTATCCTTGATGCCGGAACGCGGCTCTTGGATCAAAACCTCGATCCGGTGGCTACGGTGATGAATTTCACAACCGGATCTCCGGATACGGTCTATCACATTATCGAAGAGTCTAAGCCCGTCGAAGTGGTGGCGGACAGCTTGCTCTGGAATGTCAACACCGGTCAGTTTACCGGCGGAACAACACCGGTTGGTGCGGACCAGATTCGCTACGTGCGGAAGTGGGAGATGGAAGTTCTCAATATCTTGCCCATCCCAGTAGCCGACAAGGAATTGGTTTCGAACGAACTCTATTACCAACACGTCGCCACGCCTGCAGCCAGCGCACCGGTTTGGTCGGCGGATGCCAACAATACCGCACGCCTCGACGTGATCTTGAAAATCAATCCGGGCTCCTTTGAATCGCACTTTCCAAAAGGAGCCAAGATGACCTGGATGGCGGCTGGGGTGATCGAAATCGACGATGATTTTGTTGTTCCTGCTACGAGTAGTCTTCCTTCGGCGCAGCCGGTGACGATGAAATATGCGCGCGATTGTCCCGAGGCAGCGGATGCCGGGTGCGGGGTAGTCGGTGAGGCCACGGTGGTGATGAATCCGGGCGCCAATGCTTTTTCCTTCACCCGAGACGGAGGGATCGATGTTGAAGGAGCATACATTATTGCCGCATCCCGTCGCGATGTTGTGATGGGTTACATCGATGCGCTGTCCGCCGGGTCGCCGGTCTTCGCGCATGACACTGATCCATTCGTTAATGCCCGTTTTCTGATGTCGGGTCACTTTCTCAATGGCGACGATTATAGCGGAGATCGCGATGATGCGGCGGGACGTCTTTTGAATAGTGGTTTTGACCAGACAGATCTCAATGTGGCGGAGCGACCTGATTCAGGAGCCTACAAAAAGGGCTTGGGTGATTATCCCGGGATGAACTATCGCGTTGATGGTGAGGCCAGTGCAATCAATTGTGTTTCGGTTCTAGGGGGCACGACAACTCCGACCTATGAACTCGATAGGCGTTCGAAATTTTATACCCGCCCAGGTGGCGTCTCGGGAATTTTGGAGCGCAACAAGAATCCCGTCACCGGCCCAGTGAAGATTTACGGTTACGAATTTACCTTCACCGATTTCGGTTTGTCCTTCCTCGACAGCGAAGTGCACGACTCGATCACAGCGGGAAGTTTGTTCATTCCCGACCCCTCGGATTTCACCCTGGCCTTCGACCCGCTCTTTTTCTCCTGCCTTGGCGCCTTGACCACGGCGGAGATCGCTGGCGGAACATTTACGGAAGATCTCGATTTCTGGAATGCCGACTTCACCGGCATTGCCGCGAATTTCCAACCGGCCATCGGAGCGGATTGTGACCCGTCCAATGCCTTCCTCACTCTGGGAGTGCAGGCGTGGGCGTCCAATATCGCCACTCCGCTGACTGGCACGCTCGGGTTTATGCCGGACGGCAATCTCATCACGGCTGACGATAATTTACTCGAAGGAGTAGACTCGCGATTGGGTCTGCCGTCGCAGGTTGAGATCGCCGGCCCCAACAACGAGGTTTACAATTTCTATCCGGCGCACGATGCCTACTACGAGAATCACGATCACTCCTCTGAGTCCGTGGGTCGGATTAATCTCGCGGGCTATCTCGACGTGGCTTTCTTCGAAGATCTGGCGTGTCATTTCCAAACTGGAGCTGCTTTCGAGAATACCACGGACGTTATTTACATGATGGGCGGTTGGGCCGGTGGAGGCGGAATTGATGAAGCGACCTTTGATGTAGATCACCATTCCTATCCTTCGGCGGATACTCTGGAAAACTACCGCGACGGCGCTGATCCGTCCTACTTGATTCACGCGCAGCAGGACTGGTTGGGCGTGGTGACTTTCGATTATCCGCTTTCATGGTCGGGATCGACGCGTTCCTTCCGCGCGACCGAGCCAATCTCGAATGACTTCCTTGTTCTCACGACTGAGCATGAATTGACCTACCTCTCGGCGGACAATGCCGAACTCGATTTTGGGGCAAACGTGCAACTCGATATCCCCGAAATCAATCTCTCCAACATTGGCGTGAATTTGGTGGAAGACACCGGCGTGCTGGCTGCTCTTCAAGACACCATCACTGATACGGTGACTCAGGCCTTGCTCGATGGTGTGGACGGTTCGGCGGAGATTCTGAACGACCGCATGGATGTGTTTTATGATCGTGTTTTCGAAGAGACGGTCGATCCGATTGTCGATGATCTCTACGTGCAACTCGATGCCGCGCCGGACATCGCCGCGATGGAAACTGCGGTGAATGACTATCTCTGCATTCGTGCCGACAGCGTGCTCAGGGTGCTCGAAGACCTCGATGGGGCGGTTGGGCAGGGCGGAACGATTGTCGACGAAGTCGATCAAGCGCTTGCGAAATTACAGGTTGCGATCCGGACTGTCATCGGGCGGGTGCATGTCGATGATCTTTCGGGAGAGATCGTTATCGACGATCCTACCCTTACCGTTCCCGAAGATTATGTCGTGGTGGCCGGGACGACTTTGGTGGAAGGAATTTTCGCGGACGCCGATGGGGATGGCTACGATCTTGCCGAGCTCTTGTTGGTGGCCCTGGTCGAAGAACTGGCACCCGATGTCGCGAACAATCTCTCCGCAGTGCTCACCGAAGTCGCGGGAAATCTGGCGGACAAGTTGGAAGGGGAACTTAACGCGCAATTTGAGTCGGCCGGACCGACGATTGACCAACTGAAGAACGTTCTCATGGAAGTGCACAATGCCATTGGCGAAATTCGCAGCGCCGGGAATTTGTATACCGAGGTTTCCGACAAGATTCTCGCTTCTTCGGCGGAGGTTCAAAATTTCGTTAACGAAGCCAAGGCTGAGGTGAATGCCTTCCTCAATCAGATCGACTTCGAAGAATACTCTGTCGAGGAGGTCAAGGATGTGATTCGCACCACGATTCGCGACAAGTTCAATGCTTCGCCTCTCATTGCCGAAGTGCAGGAGATTTTGAAGGCCTCGATCTATGACCTCGATGCCTCGATGAACGACGCGGTGGCATCGGCTTTTGCGGAATTAAATGGGATCATCAATCAGCTGCTCGACGATGCCCTGCCCATTGATTCGGCCTTGGCCGGCTTGCTTGACGATGCGGCTGACATTTCGGCAGCGGGATCGATTGATGGTTACGCCAAGATTAATGGTGATGCCTTGCGGACCTTGCGTCTGGATGCGGCCTTGCAGTTAAAACTGCCCGATGATTTTGAGTTCGAGGGATACGTGGAGATTAACCAGCTCGATTCCTTTGGCGATGACTCTTGTTCCTTCGCTGGCGGTGAAGGCGAGTATGCAGCTGAGGTCATCATGGGCGCCACGGACATCCCGGTGGCGTGGATTGGTGAAGGCTTACGCTTTGATGTCTCGACCAAGTTCACCTTCGATACTGGGTCGGGCTTTGCGCTGCGCGGATTTGGCGGAGCGGTTGAGATGACCGAGGGCGAAATTGGTTTCGAAAGCATGACCGTCACCTCGCTCGGAGCGGCCGCGATGTTTGGAAAAGACGAAAACTACATCGCCGCGGAAGTTGGTCTGGCGTTCGACGCCTACGAACTCGCGGGCGGGGTCTTCTTTGGTCGGACCTGCACCATCGATCCTTTGTTAATTGTCGATCCCGACGTGGGAAATGTTCTCGGCAATCCACCCTTCACAGGGATTTATGCCTACGGAGAGGCTCAGATTCCTATCATTAATGCTTCTTGTCTTTTCAGTGTCAGCGCGAAGGCCGGAGTGGGTGTCTTCTGGTTCCAGGAAGGCAATACCTTCGGCGGCAAGATGCTTGTCGGTGCCTCCGGGCGCGCGCTTTGTGCCGTGGAGATCGGCGGTGAGGTGGTCCTCATCGGCTCCAAGAGCGGTAACAATTATTCCTTCTTCGGAAAAGGCACGATCTCCGGCAAAGCGGGAGTTTGCCCGTTTTGCGTCTCCTTCAAAGAATCTGTTACTCTGACTTATAAAAACGACGAATGGTCCTACGACTTTTAATCCCAATGCGTTTACTTTTTTTATCACTCCTTTGTCTTCTTCCGCTTCGTGCTCAAACGGCGAACCCGGAGGAGAGCATACGCTTTCTCTCGGTGACTTCATTTCAAGAACCGGCGGATTCGAAAAACTATGCCTACCTCACCTGGCAGGCTCAAAGTGCCGAGGCGCTCTTCGATCACAACCATGTGGTCTTTCATAAGTCCGGCCCGGCTGCTTCGCCGAATCTTTTTGCGCGGTCGGGAACGATGAGTTTCCAAACCCAGCTGAATATCGTCAGCGCCTTGCTCGATTCCACCCCGCCTTCTTTGTTTGATGCGGCGGTTGTTGAGCCAATAATCGATGATTTGTTTGGCGATCTAGTCGCTTCACCGAGCCTGACGCTTGCGGGAAAAATCTCGGGAGTTCTTCAGGCGGCCAAACGTGACCCGAAGGTCTTTCGTCGACTGGTTTTCCTCTCCCGGACCCAACCGGTTCTCGGGCTTTGCATGGGAACTGCTGCGGTGGTTCCGGTAAATGGCGTGGTAACGACTTTTGAACTTCGTACGCTCCCTTCCGGGACTTTGGTCTTGAATACCCAACCCGCCGTGGTGGCCGGTCGTGTGACCTTGGATCTCGCAAGTCCTCCCATGATTCCAT
>PBTU01000025.1 GCA_002729295.1 Verrucomicrobiales bacterium
CAAAAAGGGTCGGCCTTGTGCTTCATGGGAGACGGAGCAGTCAACCAGGGAGCCTTCCACGAATCACTCAACATCGCGGGCCTCTTCAACATCCCCGTCGTCTACATTATCGAGAACAACGGATACTCGATGGGAACCTCTCAAAAGCGTTCCAGTGCCTACAAGGACTGCCTCGCTCAGCGGGCCGATGGATACGATATCGATTGGGACCTCGTCAATGGTGAGGACTTCTATGAACTCCGCGCCAAGGTCAACATTGCCATGGAGCGAGCCCATGAGCAATCCCGCCCTACCGTTCTGGAAATTCAAACCTACCGCTACTACGGCCACTCTGTCGCCGATGCGAACCACAAAAAATACCGTTCGCCCGAGGAGATTGAGGACTACAAGAAGAACCATGACCCAATCAATCTTTGGAAACAGCGATTGATCAGCGAGGGAATTCTTACCGAAGAATCCGCCAAGGAAATTGACCGCTCCGCCAAGCAGGAAACCGACGCCGCCGTCGTATTCGCCGACGAGTCTCCCGCTCCCACCATTGAAGACGTCACGGATGACGTTTACTGGGAATCCGACAACAACACCGAGGCCTCCAAAATCGGCCGTCACTTCTTCAACGACTAACTTTCCACGACCATGAGAGAAATCGAATACCGAGACGCCCTCAACGAAGCCTTCGACGAGGAACTGGCCCGCGACGAAAACGTCGTCATCATGGGTGAGGAGGTCGCCCAATATAATGGCGCCTATAAAGTCACCAAGGGACTCTGGGAAAAATGGGGCGACAAAAGAATCGTCGACACTCCTATTTCCGAGGCCGGCTTCATCGGCATGGGCATCGGAGCCTCCATGCTGGGCATTCGCCCGGTGATGGAGTTGATGTTCTGGTCCTTCCACTCCGTGGCCTTTGACCAACTCGTCAACAACGCGGCCTGCGTTCGCTACATGTCAGGAGGCCTCATCAACGTCCCGATTGTGATGCGTGGACCTGCCAACGGCGGAACGAACGTCGGAGCGACCCACTGCCACACCCCGGAAGGGCTTTTCGCCGCCTTCCCCGGACTCAAGGTCTGCTCGCCCGCGACTCCATCCGACGCAAAAGGTCTCATGAAGGCCGCTATCCGCGACAACGACCCCGTCTACGTCATGGAAAACACCCTTCTCTACGGAAACAGGGGCCACGTCCCCGATCCAACCGAAGGTGACCACGTCGTCCCGCTCGGAAAAGCCGACATCAAGCGCGAGGGCAGTGACATTTCCCTCATCTCCCACGGCCGCAGCGTCCTACACTGTCTTGAAGCTGCCGAAACCCTCCAGTCCGAGCACGGAATCAATGCCGAGGTCGTCGATCTTCGCTCGATCCGCCCACTCGACCAGGAGGCCGTCATCGAATCAGTCAAAAAGACCAACCGGGCCGTCCTTGTCGACGAATCCAAGCCTTTCTGCGGGGTGTCCGCCCAGATCACCACCCTGATTCAGGAACACGCCTTCGATTACCTCGACGCCCCGATCAAACGGGTCTGCACCATCGACGCTCCGGCCATTTACTCAAAGCACATTGAGGACGAGCAGCTCCCAAATGCCCGCCGGATCATCGAGAAAGTCCTTACGATCTCTTAAAAAACATCAACTATTGGAATTCCACCCGCGACAAACCAACCTGTCGTCTGGTTTCGTTTTTTTAAGCCAAGGAACGCCAATTTGATACGGTTTAATTTTACAGGCACCCATTCCATTAGGTAAGTGTTCAAGATAGTCTCAGTCTAAAACCAGAAAATATCCGTCAATCTGAGAAAGATGGAGCACTAGCCCAACTTCCCTAAAACTCCTCGAAGACGAATTTCGAGAGAATCACCTGAAGAATTTCCGGCGAGAATCTCTTTGCACAATCCATCAATCATCGATTTCACACGGGTTCGAAGGTTGTCCCGACGCATTTTAGCCTCCTGAAGGGCGACCGCGACCTCGAGAATGCGATTCGGACTCACTTCACCATTGGGAGAGTCACAAAGCTCTTCGGCAATCTTCAACATCGCCTCACAATCACACTGGGCTTGATTCATTTGATTTTTCAAATCGACGAACCCCTGAAGCTCCTCAGAGAGAAACCCGCTCAAGGCATCCCAATGAGACTGACCCACCGTCTCGACAGCCATCAAGGCGCGGGATTCTCCAATAATGTAATTTAGCGCTTTATTGGGGATCTCATCAGCCAGCGATGGAGCGGTTTCCTCCTCATTGCTGAAGCAAGAGGCGACAGATTGGCTAACTTTATCCGATTTGCTAATTTCCCGGGGAGATTTCGAAAGTGCCGTGAAGTCGTTGCGAGAAGAGAAAATCTCACGCTGGTATTCGGGAAACAATGATTTTGGAAGAGGTCTTTTAATGCTCATAATTTCTAAGGTAATGTCGTCCTAGGAGGCGGACCGCTTCAAATTAGCATTTTTTGGTAATTTTCCGATAATTTTAGAGTTTTTGCCTAATTTAATGGAGTTATTTATTTAATTCCTCTAAAATAACTTGCATTTTTTAGAAAAATTACTAAGAACACGCTATGAGCTCGCACTCAAAATTAGTAAGCGTCGCCGATCAACTCTGGTCCTGGAATGCCGACGAACTCCAAAGCCTACAGGATGTCATTACCAAAATGATCGAGACCAAGAAGGCCATGTTGGGCGCGGAAGTGAGGATTGGCGTGCGTCAGGATCGCGAAACAGCCGACGATCTCCGCGAAATCCGCCATTTCCTCAGCGACTCTCAACTCGACCTTAGTGGCCCCGAGTGTGTCCTTCTCGGAAGCCTTCATAAACACCTCGAAGAAGCCGAACTCCTCGAGACCCGGGGACTGAACATCTGGCTCGACAGCTACGGCCGCAAGCCCTCCAACACCACCAGCACCGTGGAAAACCTCGAGAAGAAAGGCCTGATGGAGTTTGTCGCTGGAGAAACGCTCAATTCCCACAAGACCTTTCGCCTGACCGACGCCGGACGCAGCGAGGTCCGCAATATCATGAGCCGCCTCGCCCGAAAGAGCGTTGTCTCCATGGCCTGAGGCACAACGTTAGCGAACTAACTTCCCGTTTACTTTTCTGGCCTCTGGATTGCTCATCCGATTCTTGGAATTATCTTTCAAATTCGGTCCAAGCTCTGCTATCCCTCCCCCGCCCAGACCGGGAATCCTCTCTTTCCAATTTTCCAACTTCATCACGACTATGCCGATCAATATTGAAATGCCGAAGCTCTCCGACACCATGACCGAGGGAACCGTGGTTCGCTGGATCAAAAAGGAGGGCGATGAAGTGGAAATCGGCGATATTATCGCGGAGATCGAAACCGATAAGGCCACCATGGAAATGGAAGCCTTCGACGAAGGATTTCTCTCTCAAATTTCTATACAGGAAGGTGGCAAGGCTCCCGTCGGATCCGTCATCGCAGTTCTTCTCGAGGACGGGGAAGGCGACGCTCCCGCAGCACCTGCCCAAGCCTCCGTCTCTGCCGCTCCTGAAAAAACTCCTGAGCCTGCCGACGCTCCAGCACCTGCTGCGGCTCCACCTGCTCCCACCCCGCTCGCCAATGGAGCACAACCGGGTGCAGCACGCATCAAGGCTTCTCCGCTCGCCAAGAAAATTGCCGAAGCCGAAGGAGTCGATCTTGCCAACGTCACCGGCACCGGACCCGGCGGGCGCATTGTCAAAGCTGATATCGTGTCGGCTCCCGAAACACCCGCACTTGTCGCGAGCACGCCAGCCACTCAGGCATCTGCCGTTACTCCTGCTCCCGTATCCATTTCTCCCGTCATGAGCGGCGAAGACCAGACGATCCAACTCTCCGGAATGCGGAAGATCATCGCAGAACGCCTTCTCACTTCTAAGACCACCATTCCTCACTTCTACCTTCATCTGGAAGTGGACGCCGCTCCTCTCACGGAGCTCCGCAAGCAGGTCAACGCACAGGCCGAGGCCACCCACGGCAACAAGTATTCCGTGAACGACTTTGTCGTGAAGGCTCTCATCAACGCTTCCGTCGCCGTTCCCGAGGTCAATGCCTCGTTCAACGGGGACCATATCGTGCAATTCGCTCACGTTGGAATTTCCGTCGCCATCGCAGTCAATGACGGCCTGGTCACTCCAGTGGTCAAAAATGCCGAACAGAAATCCCTCCTCGCTATTTCCAAGGAGATCAAGGAAATGGCCGGAAGAGCTCGCGAGAACAAGCTCAAGCCGAACGAATTCGACGGCGGCACCGTCACGATCTCCAACCTCGGAGCCTGGGGCATCGAATCATTCGACGCCATCGTCAATCCGCCACAAGCTGCCATTCTCAGCGTCGGCGGTATCATCGAGAAGCCCGTCGTGAAGGACGGAGAGATCGTGCCCGGCCTCCGCATGAATCTGGGCGTCAGTTGCGACCATCGTGTCGTCGACGGAGCCGTCGGAGCCAAGTTCATCAGCGAGATCAAGCGTCTCCTCGAGAACCCGGCCTTGATGCTCGTTTAGGCCTAAAGCGTAAGGCGGAGCCTTTACCCGAAATGCTCATCGCTTTTAACAAACCCTATGGCGTCCTGAGCCAATTCAACTCCAATCCCGGAGACAAAGGGCAACGGACTTTGCAGGAATTCGATTTTCCTCCCAGGGTCCTGCCGCTTGGACGCCTAGATATGGATTCGGAAGGGCTTCTTCTTCTCACCGACGAGAAAGCCCTCGAAAACAAACTGCTGCACCCTCGCTTCCAACATCGGAGGCGCTACCTTACCTTGGTCGAGGGAGTCCCTGACGAAGCTGCCATGAGCGAATTACGGAGCGGAAAATTAGTCATCAAAGGACACCGCTGCCTCCCTTGCCGCGCTAAGATTCTCAAAAAAACCCCCGATATTCCCGATCGTGATCCTCCCGTCAGAGTGCGCAAACAAATCATCGATACCTGGCTGCGCCTGGAACTTCGGGAAGGTAAGAACCGTCAGGTTCGTCGTATGACCGCGGCGGTGGGGTATCCCACGCTGCGTCTCTTACGCGAAGGAATTGGCGCCCTCCCCCTGGGGAACCTTCCTGTGGGCACGTGGCGCGAACTGAGTCAGGAAGAACGAGACGCGGTCTTTGCCCGCTAAAAAATGAATATTCCGCGTCATACGACCCGATTCTGGCTTTCCTGCCTGCTGGGTGTCCTCTTGCTCATGGTCATTTTTATTATTGCCCGCGACTCGGAGGCCACCTGGTTTTTTGCCACGATCGGAAAGATCCCCTACTTCGACAAAGTGGGCCACTTTTTCATCATGGGCCTGATTAGTCTCTGTGCCGTGGCCGGCTTAGCCCATCGCCTCCCCTTCCCACCGTGGCGCTCAAGCTTCATTTTGATGGGCTGCGTCTTTCTACTCTCTACGATCGACGAACTCTCCCAGGCCTTCATTCCTTCGCGAACGTTTTCCTTCGCCGATCTGAACGCCAGCATTCTTGGCATCATTTTCCTGGGGCTCATAGGCCACTGGATCAGTCGGCAGAGGCACTAGATTTTCGACGGGAGCGGAAAAAGCCATCAATCATGCCCCAAAGCAATGCAGAGAGGCCGGTTCCCACAATATAGCTGGCCACCAACTTAAACAGACCTCCACTGATTCCACCTACCAGTTTGACAGCTTCCATCCCAAATGGATTCAAGATCCACATCATAGCATTGAAGATAGGAACCCCTGCGCCATCTCCACCCAGATCAGTCCCGGCACCAATCAATAGCGCAATCGGTATCGCCACCCCCGAAAGAACCGTCACCAGCCCCATTGAGCGTTCAGTTGGAGGAGGGATTTTCATTACTTCACTGAGAGACTGGGATCTTCGAGAAGATTGATTTCGCAGATCCCTTGGTGATAAGTCGCCGACTTCCAAGCGACATCGACGAGGTCGGACTGATGAAATAAACGTCGGTCGGAATATCAACACCCTTGCCCCATTGATTTTGATGAAAGGTATCCCGGTCTGGAATCAAGCCACCCTTCGGCGAACTATCGCTATCCAGAATAATAGTGTGATATCGATGCTTCTCAATATGCTCCCGAGCACACTCCTGCCAAGCTTCTTTCAATTCCGGAGGACTGACCGAGAGAACCCTCAATCCTCCAGCCCACAATGACCCGGTCATCAATCCCACAAGGAGCGATAGCTTCATTGGGACAAACTAGAGGAGAATCGCCCGTGGTAAAGAACGGTAATTTCTACCCGTGAAAAATTGCAAGACCTTGGCTTCCCTCAGTCGATGAGAAGAGTCATCTTGTCAGGCATCAAGTTGCGCCACTTTATTATCAGCCTCATCTCTTTCCTCGTCCTGATTTCCTGCGGCGGAACCGACAATATCACAGTCAACCCCCGCCCCATCGCAAGCGACGGAGGAACCGCCAAAGAACGTGAAATGGCCGGGCTCATCCGAGGCCATCCAAAACAAAAACGAAGAACTCTCCTCTACAATACCCGCCTCACCTTGGTCGCGAGGGCCCGCGCCCACGACATGGCCCGGCGAAATTACTTTGGCCACGTCGATCCCGATGGCTACGGCCCCAATTGGCACCTCACCCGCGCCGGATACCGTCTACCCGTCGAATGGACTGCTTTCAAAAACTCCAATCAAGTGGAGTCCATCCTCGGAGGCAAAGCAACTGCCAAAGAAGCATTCCACACACTCGTAAATTCATCCGGGCACCGCAGCCACCTCCTCGCAGCGGCGCCCTTTTACGCAAACCATCTCCGCTACGGCGTGGGATACGCCTATAATCCTGCCTCTACTTACCACCATTACTGGGTCATCATTACCGCCCCGATTCAAAAATAGGTGCAGACAAATTAACAATTCAGCATGGAATTAACCGACATATTCGGTAACCTTCGTCCCACCCGATAATTAAGGACGGTTATATTCCGATGAAACTATTCCCTGCGATACTCTCTGGAGCCTTGGCCTTCACCTTCGTTTCCTGCCAACAATCTCCGCCGCCTCCTCAAAATAATGGTGCCCCGGCCGCTCTGGGCGATCTTCTCGGCGCACCCCGGGGGGTGGCCGCTCAAGCCCAGGTCGTTACCCTGCCACCCACTCCGGAACCCACCAAAAGAATCACGCGGAACCCCAGCAGCTACCCGCTTGCGGTGCCGACTCCCGAAGCCGGAATCGTCCTAAGCCCCTACAAGCCTTACAACAAAGTCCGCGTGACCAAGTTAAAATCCGGCGACCTCGCCGAAGATCCAGACAACAGAGGGATGATTTTCCGCGTCCCCTGAAGCCTCCGACACTCACAAAAAATGCCCGCTGCGAGATTATCGCGCGGGCTTTTTTGAAAGCTCTTCGGTGGATTTATACCTTACCAAGAGCACCGGTTGAATCACCAAAGCTCTTCGCGCTCACCCCAAATTCATTGAGCATCCGCACGTAGAGATTTGAAAGAGGAACTTCTCCACGAAGATCAACATGACGCCCGGGCGTCAATGCACCTCCGCCGCCACCTCCTACGATAATGGGAAGATCATCATGATTATGACGATTCCCATCCGCAATGCCACTTCCGTATACGATCATGGAATTATCCAGAAGCGACTTTCCGTCGACATCCTCGGTATTCTTCATCTTCTCCAAAAAGTAAGCCAACTGCGTCAAATAATACTGATCAATCTTCTGGATCTTTTGTAGGTTATCCTTCTTGTCCTTGTGGTGGGAAAGATTGTGATGGCCTTCGGATACGCCAATCTCTTTGAAGTTTCGATTACTTCCATCATGAGCCATCAGGAAAGTGGAAATCCGGGTTGAGTCAGTTTGGAAAGCGAGAACCATCATGTCCATCATGAGCTGCATATGCTCCGCGTAGTTCTTCGGCTTACCCTCGGGAGCAGCAACGCCGGGGTCGATCGAAGTGAATGATTCAGCTTTCCCAATCCGACGTTCGATCTCACGAACTCCCGTGAGGTATTCATCGAGTTTGTGCTGATCATTACGCCCAAGGCGACGCTGCATTGCCTTGGCGTCATCGGAAATGAAATCGAGAATCGATTTCTGCGATCCCATTCGTCTTGCGAGACTTTTCTTTCGCTCATCCGCTGATCCCGCTCCAAACAAGCGCTCGAAAACAAGCCGCGGATTTCCTTCCGGAGTCATCGGCTGGGAATCGGATCGCCAGGAAAGATTGAATTGATACGCACAAGAATAACCGGAGTCACATTTTCCTGACTTGCGGACGCCATCACAAGTGAGTTCCAGAGAGGGAAGCCGGGTTTGATCCTCGGCAGCCCGTGCCGCGATTTGGTCCACGGAGACACCCACCTTGATGTCTGCACCCGAAGTTTTCTTGGCCCGCTGGCCGGTCAGAAATGTCGCATTACTCCGTGCGTGATCACCCGCGCCATCCCGTCCAGCCTTGGCATGTTGGTGGGCAAATCCGGTGTAAACCTGAAACTGGTCTTTCAGTCCCTCAAGCGGAGCCATCGACTTTCCGAGCTTGTAATTAGCTCCCGTGCCCGACGGACGCCAGTGTTCCAAATTCACGCCATTTGGAATATACAAATACGCCATACGAAGCGGGCTCCCTCCTGCCGTCGTTGCCACCCTCGAAGCAGTCGCAGCCATTAAGGGGCGCATAGATTCCAAAGCCGGCAAGGTCACGGCCGCTCCCAGACCACGTAAAAATCCGCGGCGATTCATACCCGATGCGTTGTCCATGGAGTAATATTACGATAAATCTCGAAATTATCTCGCATAAAATTACCGACTTAGAGTCCAATCAATTTCCCAAGGACCCTAAAGATCCTCTCCAAGAAATGCTCCCTCTGGCCGTCCGCCCGCTGGCGACTGCTCAAAACCTGCTGGACTGAGAAGGATCCAGCTCCCTCGAAGTAGTCGTCGAAAACCGCGCTCCCCTTGAAAATATATCACGAAATGGCCGTCTCAGCCCGCCGGCTCCCCTAGCCGAGATTCGGCATGAACGCGACCGCTTGCGACCACTTTTTCTCAAGGTCCTGAAGTTTCTTCTCCCTCTTTTAGCTCGGCATGAATTCGAGCCTTCTTTTTATGATACCCCTTCATCCTGGCATGAGTATGGCGACGCGCCCAACAATCCCGCTTGCGGTTCAAGTCATCTAATTCCTGATGAGCCTCATCAATTTCCCGCTTCTTTTGGTTGAGCTCTTGCCAGACTGCCGCTAGTCGAGCTTATGACCCTCTTGAGCGCATCTTCTTCCATACGATAGCTCTCCCCTCTGAACGAGAGATATAAGAGAACCCTAGAAAGCAGAACGCAGGAAAATCCCCAACATCTTAAAGAGCTGGCCGAGAAGACTAACAAGAAGTGATTACACAATGAACGACTTGAAGCTAAGCTTACATACTTCGCCAAGCCCTCAACTTCTCTAACAAATCAATCCCCCCGGCGCTTTTGGAAAGGAGCACTCGCAATGACTCCCACCACCAATTCTTTGAGACTACCGTTTTTATCATGCAATCTCTTCACCAGGGTATCAATGGTCACCGCATCAAAATACTCCGGCCCACGACCAATGGCGTAAGTCAGTAGCTTTTCACTAAGACAACGATAAAAATCATCCCTCCGCTCATCAGCCAGGATCGACTTGAGTGTGGTCACATTGGAAAATTTCTCTCCCGTAACCAACTGCCCTCCGGAATCAATCTTCACCCCTTTCTCATCCGAGCGAAACTGACCAAGCGCATTGAAGTTTTCCAACCCCAAACCAATCGGATCCATGCGCGCATGGCACCCCGCGCAGATCGGCTTCTCGCGATGCACTTCCATCATCTGCCGCATCGTCATTGGCTTCTTGGATTTGTGAGCAATCTCCTCCAATTCGGGAACATTCGGCGGCGCAGGAGGAGCGGGCGTTCCCAGAAGATTATCGAGCACAAACAATCCCCTCTTCACCGGAGAAGTCCGCGTGGGATTCGATGTCACCACCAGAAATGTTCCCTGCGTTAAAATCCCCCCCCTTTCCGGGTGCTCGGTGAGATCCACCAGTTGATGCTCCTCTCCAACAACACCCTTCACTCCGTAAAAATTCGCAAGACGCGAGTTCAGAAAACTGTATTTCGCCGAGATCAGCTCTTCCGCCGGACGACCATTTTTGAGCACGAACTCAAAGAACATCTCAGTCTCTGTTTTCATGTCTTTCCTCAGGCGGCCATTAAATACTTTTGTCGCCTCCAATTGGCTGGTCGTGTTCAAAATCCGCCGTGGATCAATCGCAAATTCCTCAATATCGCGAGACTGCAACCACTGCCCGACAAAATTTTCCACGAAACGNCGCGAACGAGGATCCTTNAGCATCCGATTAACCTGCGACTTCAGGTTTTTGCGNAGCTCCTTTTTATAAGCCAAACTCAGNAACTCATCATCGGGCACTGAACTCCATAAGAAGAANGAAAGTCTCGCCGCCAGCGCATACTCATCGAGNAGCACCACCTTNTCCTTGTTGTTCGGCTCGGGCTGGATCTCCGCTCGAAATAGAAATCGCGGCGAAGCCAACACCGCCGTCATGGCATGCTTGATTCCATCTTCAAAAGTGCGTCCAGGAGAACCATCGACTTTCATCGCCATCTTCACCAAGCGAGCCACCGTTCCACTATCGAGTGGACGCCGGAAAGCCCGGCTCACGAAGCTCCTCATAATTTTACGGGCATACAATTCACGATCCCGCATCTCCTTTGGAGCCGGACCGTCCACCATGATCATTTTATATCCCTTGGGAGGCTCTTTGAAACTACCATCCAGAGGGCCCTTGATTCTCACGACCTTCACAACCAAGCCCTGCTCCCCCTGATTCTCGCCCGGAGGTTTTTTGGCAATCAATTTCACCTCAAGATGATTCTCTCCCTTCTTCAATTTCGTCTTCGAGCCCAAACGGATATAGTCCCGCTGATCCCAGCCCAAGGCCCGTTGGGAAACCTTTTTCCCATTAATAAAGAATTCAAGGTAGGCGCTCTGATCCGTTGCCTCATCCGCGCCGCGAATCGCAAAATCGAAACTCACATCGTAATACCCCTGCGCCGGAGCTGAAATCTTCGCCTCCGCTGAGCGGGATGTTTTAAAAGGCAGCCAACTTCCGCGTTGCTTGCCATCATCAACCAAGCGGAATTGGCTCCCTTGCACTTCCCGAACCGGCATCGCAGTCGCCGCTCCTCTCGGAAGAGCCATCTCAACGATGCTTGATGCCGCCTCGATATACTTCTCCATGTGCAAAGGAGAGATCGTCAGCACTTCGCCAATCGTATCGAAACCGTACCCGGTATCATCAGCCGGAAAATTATCCCAAGTGGCATACTCCACTCCAAGGAGATCTTTAATGGCGTAATAATATTCTATACGATTCAGCCGCCGAATCGTCACCCGCCCCGGGTCCGGATTCTTAGGGTCCAATTTAAAAACCTCTCTCTCAATCCAGGTGAGTAATTGCTTCTTCTCCTCAACTTCCAGCTGATCCTGTTCGGAGGGCGGCATAATTTGCGAACGCACATTCCGCCAAATCGCCATCCAATGATCCACGTCGTTGAGGTGTTTAGTGATATCCCTGTATTCATCCATCGAGAACTCCCCCTTCGCTCTCCCGTCTCCATGACAATCAATACAATAGGCATCCAGCAAAGGTTCGATCTCCTTTTCAAAACTCAACTTGGCATCGGCCCACGCCATGCCCGTTGCCAGAAAGAAGCATCCCAGAAATCTCATGCGCCTTCTTTTACGCCAAGAGATACAGAATTCTAATTGATATTTTATTTTTCGTTAAATTTACTCTATTATCCCCCCACATGTCCGACTTCCTCGTCATCGGCTCTGGCATCGCCGGGCTCTCATTCGCCATCAAAGCAGCCGAACACGGAACAGTCACGGTCATCACAAAAGGAAAGCTCCTGGAATCCAATACCGCATGGGCCCAGGGGGGAATCTCCGCCGTCCTCCCGCCCGAACTCCGCGATCCCACCGACGATTGCGCGAAACACGTCGCCGACACCCTTGATGCCGGCGCCGGACTCTGCCACGAGGATATTGTGCGTATTGTCGTCGAGGAAGCCGCTGAAACGATCGAAGAACTCGTCGATTGGGGCACCGATTTCGATCACGAGGCAGAGGACCCCTCCCGCTTTTCCCTCGGAAAAGAAGGGGGACATTCACACCGACGCATCCTTCACGCTAAAGACACCACCGGACGCGAAATCGCCACCTCGCTCGCCGAGACTGCCCGCAAAACCGCAAACATCACCATTCTCGAAAACCACTACGCCATTGATCTCATCACCGCCGGCAAGCTTGGCTCGGTGACCGACGACCGCATCCTCGGGGCCTACGTCCTCGAAATCGAGACCAACGAAGTCGACACCATCACCTCGCCTCGCGTTATTCTCGCCACCGGTGGTTGCGGAAAAACCTACCTTTATACCACCAATCCGGATTCCTCGACTGGCGATGGACTCGCCATGAGCTGGCGCGCCGGAGCGTCCATTGCCAATATGGAATTCATTCAATTCCATCCCACTTGTTTCTACAACCCGGCCGCCTCCGGCCCCGAAGCGCGTTCCTTCCTCGTCTCCGAAGCCGTGCGCGGCGAAGGTGCCATTCTCGTCAACGGCGAAGGCGTCGAGTTTGTCAAAGAACATGACCCGCGCGGCTCACTTGCCCCCCGCGATATCGTCGCCCGCGCCATCGACACCGAAATCAAACGCACCGGTGCACCCTGCGTCTTCCTCGACGTCTCCCCACTCGGCGATCACTTCACCGAGCGCTTCCCATTCATTCACGAAACTCTCCTTTCTTACGGACATAACGCCCTGGAGAAACCCATCCCGGTCGTCCCCGCCGCGCACTACCAGTGCGGCGGCGTCGTGACCGACATGAATGCCAAAACCACCATTCGCGGTCTCTACGCCGTCGGCGAAGTCGCATTCACTGGTCTGCACGGAGCCAACCGACTCGCTTCTAACAGCCTACTTGAAGGCAACGTCATGGCCCGGCGTGCTCTCGCCGAAATCATGCGTCTCTACCCTCCCGGAAAAGAGATCCCCAACGCACCCGAAATTCCAATATGGGAAAGTGGCAACGCCGCCCCACCCGATGAGCTAGTCAACATCTACCACGCCTGGGACGAGCTCCGCCGTACCATGCAGGACTACGTTTCCATCGTCCGCACCGACAACCGCCTGCGTCGTGCCGCCTATCGCTTAAAAAACCTCGGTCGCGAGGTGAAGGAATTCTACTGGGGGCACACCGTCACTCCCGATATTCTCGAGCTGCGTAACCTTGTTGCCACCGCCTCCATCATTATCGACTCCGCCCAACTCCGGAAAGAGTCACGCGGGTCCCACCACACCCTCGACTACCCAAACACCGAATCACGCTTCGATAGCGACACCGTCATACGGAGATTCTGAGAAGAGCCCCAAAAGCCTCTCCTTAACCCACATTCAGCCCATCGGGAGCAAACCGTCGTTCGTCACGGCAGTGATGAACGACCTCCCATATGTATACCATGATCCCCCACAACTAAAATTCTCCGGACAAGCTTCGTCAGCACCTTCTCCTCTTTTGCCGAAAGTATTTTTTATCCCAAAAAATTAGCAATCTCTCGACCTTGTCCCACAGTGACCCCAAGCTCCCGCCCAAAATCGACGACATTCTCAAGGACCAATCATGAAAGCGCTCATTCTCACCGGCGGGAAATCCTCCCGCATGGGAACCGACAAGTCCCAACTGGAAATTGGCGACGTCACCTTGCTTGAGCGGACTATTGGCCTCATCAAGCCCCTCACCGAAAGCATCTACATCTCGGTCGCCCACGATGACACCAAACAGCATCCCCTCCCCACAATCAGAGATCTTGAGCCCTCTCCCGGTCCCCTCGGTGGCCTCCATGCAGCCTTCGCCCACGACCCGGATTCAACCTGGTTCCTAATCGCCTGCGATCTTCCGAAACTTTCCCCGGAAGACCTGTCCCAACTCTTTCAAAGTCAGGGAAAAGACGTCACCTGCTTCCTGAATCCCCTCGATGACCACCCGGAGCCACTCTGTGCCCTCTATGCTCCCTCGGCATCCACGACTCTCAATAAAGTCATCTCGGAAAATCGTCGCTGTGCCCGAAGATTCATTCGCTCTCTCGATCGCGTGGAGCTTAGGCCCTCGGAACCTCAGGCTCTCCTCAACCTCAACCGGCCCGAGCTTCTCACTGAACTGCAACTTTTGAACCAACACGGGAGCATGAAAAAAACTATCACCATCGAGTATTTTGCCAAGCTTTCCCAAGAAGCCAAAACCACCCGCGAGGAACTCACTACCACCGCCGCCACTCTGGCAGGCCTCTGGGAAGAAGTTCGTCTGCGCCACCACTTCACCATCGACTTGCCCCACATCAAGGTAGCCGTCGACGACGAATTCTCAAACTGGGAAACGCCGCTCAAAAATCATGACACCATCGCCTTCATGCCTCCCTTCGCGGGTGGATAAATTCTCCATCCAGGAGACCGCCATCGATCTCACCGCCCTAAGAAAGGAAATGGAGGACCCCACATGCGGAGCCATCGTTTCCTTCGAGGGACTAGTACGCAATCACCATGAGGGACGGGATGTTACCGCTCTCAACTACACCCACCACCCTCTCATGGCCGAAAAAGAGGGGCAAAGAATCCTCGAAAAAACGCTCGAAAAATTCCCCATCACCCACGCCCTGGCAGTCCACCGGATTGGAGATCTGGAGATCGGCGACATCGCCGTCGTCACCTTGACCGCCTCCGCTCATCGCGAAGCCGCTTTTGAAGCGAACCGCTACCTCATCGACCTCATCAAACATCAGGTCCCCATCTGGAAATTCGAGACTTATGCCGACGGTGAGCAGGAGTGGACGGAACCTTGCCAAGGCTGCCAAAACTCACCCAATCACTGATTGCAACGTAGTTCAGTCCCAATGACAAACATCCTTGGGGAAAAATAGCCATGAGTGATAAATCAAGGCTGGTTGTTTTGAGACGGCCGAACCGGCAAGGACTTCCCTAAAAACCACCGCTTGGCCACCGCGAGGAAACATTCAAACGCCTTAATCCATACAAGCCCCTTATTCAATCGCCGCAAACTTGCGGGCGACGACTTCGATGGCGAGAGTCTCAAGCTGCTCGTCTTCGAGCTTTTCAATGGCTTCGATGGAGAAGCCCTGGGCAACGAGATTTCGGGCTGACTTAGAATCAATACCGCGGGCCTGAAGATAGAAGATTTCTTCGTCACTCACGCGAGCGCTGGTGCTACCATGGGAGCATTTGACGTCGTCAGCATTGATCTCGAGTCCGGGCATGGAGTTGGCCTCGCACTCGTTGGTCATCATGAGATTGCGACAAGTTTGATAGGCGTCGGTTCCGTGTGCCCCGTCGTCGACGAAGATTAGGCCGGAGAAGATAGTCTTGGCTTTGCCAAAGAGCGTATTTTTGAACAGAAGATCCGAGTAAGTATCACGGGCTCCGTGATGCTGAAAAGTCCGCTGATCATATTCCTGACCCGTAGTCGGAACTGCGACGGAAAGAATCTCGGAGCGGGCTTCCATGCCATCAACCGTGGAATAGGTTTCTTCGCGCACCCACCTGGCTCCGGTGTGAATGACAGCCTGCTTTGCATGCGCGAGTGCTTCGAGGCGTGAGTCGGCGAGGCGTATCAGCTTGCTGATCGCATTAAGCTCCTGGGTCACGAGGTAGGTCACCTTGGCGCCTTCGCCTGCAATGAGCTCAGCGCCACACAGAACGGTCGCAGCATCGGAATCATTGACCGAGATGAACCGCTCGACCACACGAACCTTCGCGCCATCGTCAGCGATGATAACAACCGTGGGAGTGAGGAGTCCCTCGCCTGAGACGAAATGAACGATTTCAATGTCAGCTCTCGCATCGGTCTTGATAACAATCCCGTGCGAGGACTGAGCCCGATGCAGGGCGGAAAGCTTTGGCGAGCCCAAGCGAGATTCGGTTTGCGGAAGCAGCTCCGGAACTTCAGCAAGCAGCTGGACCGAGTCAGCCGAACCGGAAATCAATTCGGCATTGTGGAAAACGAAGCGTTGCATTCCCTCGAGCGCCTCAGGAAGCTCCGCTCCCATTCCTGCACCAACAGGTTCCAAATTGGAGAGATTGCCTTCTTTCCAGGAGCCAAAGCGCCAATTTTCCTCGGTGCGAGCGGGCCAATCGAGAGACTCGTATTTCGCGAGCGCTTCAGCGCGGATTGCGTTAAGAGCAGATGGTGATGTCATCGTGGCGGACATTAAATAGAAAGTGTTCTGTTGAAAATTGGCTTAACCGACCGAGCCTTCCATCTCGAGATCGATGAGGCGTTTGAGTTCGACGGAATACTCCATCGGGAATTCCTGCACGAGGTCATTAATGAATCCGTTCACCGCGAGAGACATCGCCTGGGCCTCGTTCAAGCCACGCTGCTGCATGTAGAAGAGCATTTCCTGACTGACTTGGCTGACACTCGCTTCGTGCTGGGTCACGTGTTGATTCCCTTTCACCGTAATCGCGGGATAGGTATCAGTACGACTCTTGGGATTAATCAGCAGAGCATCACACTCGGTGTTATTCTTGCAGCCCTTGAGATGCTTGGGAATGTGAACCTGGCCACGATATGTCGAACGACCTTCACCCACCGAGATCGATTTGGAAACCACGTTCGAAGTCGTGTTGTTGGCAGCGTGAATCATTTTTGCACCCGTGTCCTGATGCTGGTTATCGTTTGCGAGAGCGATGGAAATGACTTCTCCGCGAGCCCGTTCCCCTTTCATCACCACACCAGGGTATTTCATGGTAAGACGTGAGCCGATGTTGCAATCGATCCAGCGAATCTCGGCATCTTCATGTGCGAGACCACGCTTGGTTACGAGGTTGTATACGTTCGACGACCAATTCTGCACGGTGACGTATTGAATCTTGGCACCCTTCATCGCCACCAGTTCCACGACTGCGGAGTGCAGCGTGGCGGTTTCGAATTTAGGAGCGGTGCAGCCTTCCATATACATCACTTCCGATCCTTCGTCGGCGATGATGAGCGTGCGCTCAAACTGTCCGAAGTTTTCGGAATTGATCCGGAAGTAAGCCTGCAGCGGGTGCTTCACCTTAACCCCCTTGGGGATGTAGATAAACGAACCACCGGACATCACTGCGGAATTGAGCGCCGAGAATTTGTTGTCGCCAGTCGGGATGACCTTGCCAAACCAGGGGCGAAAAATTTCCTCGTGCTCTTTCAATCCCTCAGAACAGGTCACGAAGATGACACCCTCTTCAGCGAGCGCCTCCTTCACATTGGAATATGCTGCTTCCGAGTCATACTGGGCTTCCACTCCGGCGAGAAACGCGCGCTCCTGCTCGGGCACTCCCAGCCGGTCGAAGGTTTCGAGAACCTCGGGAGGGACTTCGTCCCACGAACGCTTGGGCTTGGCACCATCCGAGAGATAATAACGAATGCCATCAAAATCGATATTGTTGAGATCCTCGGTCGCCCAGTTGGTGGGCATGGGCTTGGATTCGAAAACCTCTAAAGCGCGATGCCGAAAGTCATTCACCCACTGGGGCTCATCCTTCACCTTGGAGATATAATCAATGGTATCTTTGGTGAGACCGTATCCGGCATCAAACTTGTGTTTCTCGGGGAACGAGAAGTTTCCGATATCATCCTTTTCGAGGGCGACCTGCTGGACGGTGGCGGTTTCTGAAGTCATGACAAAATAAATTAGGCAGTCTGCTTGAGGAAATCGTATCCGCTCTTCTCGAGTTCGAGAGCGAGTTCGGCTCCACCGGACTTCACAATCTGGCCATCGGCCATGACGTGCACGTGGTCGGGCTTGATGTAATCAAGGAGGCGCTGGTAGTGAGTGATGACGAGGAATCCGCGGGCCTCCGAACGCATCGAATTGACACCTTTAGCGACCACTTTGAGAGCATCGATATCGAGACCGGAATCTGTTTCATCAAGAAGGCAGTATCGTGGGTCGAGCATCATCATTTGAAGAATCTCGTTACGCTTTTTCTCGCCACCCGAGAATCCTTCGTTAACCGAACGACTGGTGAACTTTCGGTCCATTTCCAATTCGTCCATCTTGGCATACATTTCCTTGTAAAAAGCAACGGCATCAATTTCCTCACCATCCGGAAGACGGGCCTGACGTGCAGCACGGAGGAAATTGGCGTTGGAAACGCCGGGAACTTCGGAGGGATACTGGAAGGCCAGGAAGATTCCAGCGCGAGAACGTTCGTCCACTTCCAGTTCAGAGATATCGACTCCGTCAAGCAGAACGCGACCTCCAGCAACTTCGTAGTCGTCATGGCCGGCGACAACCTTGGAGAGTGTTGATTTTCCTGAACCATTGGGTCCCATAATGGCATGCACTTCGCCGGCTGGAATTTCGAGATTTAGGCCCTTGAGGATCGGAGTGCCGTCGACCGTTGCGTGGAGGTTTTCAATAATGAGGCTCATGTGTGTAGAAAAATTAGTTACTGCCTATTTGCCCCTTCAGGCTGATTTCGAGGTGGCTGACTTCGGTGCCTTGAGGCAATTCGAGAAAATCTGCAAGATTAACTCCTTCCTTAAAGACAACATCGTGAATCGTACCGGTCTTTTCGTCCTGGAAATGGCAGTGATCGGAAAGGTTTGGGCAGTAGCGTGAGGGCTCACGCTCAAAGTTCACCTGCCTAACGAGTCCATGGGAAACGAGGGCTTCGAGGCAATTATAGACCGTCGCCAGCGAGATCGTGGGCATCCGCTTCTGAGAACGGGAAAAAACGTCGTTCGCAGTCGGATGATCCCGCTCAGCGAGGACGACCGAAAAGACTTCGCGGCGCTGCTTAGTCATACGTAGCCCATCAATCTCCGGGGGTAATTCCTCAGGAGTTGGGCTGCTGTTTGCGTCGAGTGAGATCATGATGGCGGGAAATTAGCTGCGGAAGGACAGCACGCAAGCAATAATTGGAATTATTCTAATTCGAAGAACTCTTACCGTCCAAATCACCGATTTAATCTACCTAAATCCCCTATAGAAACCTACGTAGTAGGCACATGGGCCGTCAACCACCACCCGGACGTGGTCTGTCTGGTTCGAGTTTTCAGAGAAAATGCCCATCCAGTGTTTCTCGCTGGAATTGCCAGCTGGTGACTGATCTACGCCATCCTTTGGCTCGTTCACCTTCTCGCTGGCAGGCCGGAAATCTTCATGACCGTCCTCCCGGGAATGATCAAGGGGGCCTTTTTCAG
>PBTU01000026.1 GCA_002729295.1 Verrucomicrobiales bacterium
TGTGCCTTATGACCAGATGATCCGGGAGCACCTCGCGGGGGACTTGCTTGAAAAGCCCCGCATCAATGCAGAGCTTGGCTTAAATGAATCTGCTATTGGGCCGGCGCATTTTCGGATGGTGCCACACGGCTTCGGGGTGACGGATGCTTACGATGAGCAAATCACTTTCACGGATAATCAGGTGGATGTTGTTTCAAAAGCGATGCTGGGGATGACTGTTTCCTGTGCCCGTTGTCACAACCATAAGTTCGACCCGATCAGTCAAAAGGATTTTTATAAGTTCTACGGCATCATGATCGGGAGTCGTCCGGCGATAGTGAATGTTGATTCGCCGGAGTTGAAGGAGTTACACCGCAAGCAACTTTCGAAAATGAAGCCCGCGCTGCGTCGTGCCTTTGCTGATTATTGGCTTGGGGTTGTGGACGGGGCGGTTGGAAAACTTGAAGTGAGTAAGCTTGAAAAAATCAAAGAGACAGATCCTCTCGCGGCTTGGGCGAAGTTGAACGGACTGAAAGATATCGCCAGGAGGATCGCTGATCTTGAAAAGAAGTATCAGGAATCACTGGTGCATAATGAGAAGACGAAATCCTCGGCGACTTTCTATGCTGATCTTCGCGATTCCAAGACCTACGCCAGGTGGTTTGAAAATGGCAATGGTCTGGGAGAGGGGCCCAGTGGGGCGGGTGCTTTCGCAATTGCGGGCGGTGGCGAGAAGGCGTTGACGGGGATTTATCCGTCCGGCGTGTATAGTCATTTAATTTCGGATAAGCACAGCGCAACGCTGAGTTCGGTTTTTCACAAAGCGAAAGGTGACAAGGCGATGATGCGCGTGGTGGGATCGAAAGCGCAGGCTCGCTTCGTGATGCGGAGCTATCCACTGAGTCATGGCTTGGTGCATCCGGCGGCTCAATTGAACTCGACATTGGGTTGGGTCGAAAATCGCAAGTATACATACTGGAACGGCGAGAAGGGGTATTTCCAGGTCAATACCGGGCCGGACTCAACGACGAGAGGCGGCGGTGATCGTTCGTGGTTCGGGGTTCTGGAGGCCTACGCGGGTCAGGGCGCGATGCGTGATGTCGGCGTTCCAATTGTTGCATTCCCGAAAGCGACTGAGGTAATTAATGACCGGGCGAGTTTGCTGGAGTTCTACCGGACCATCTTGCGCTCTGCGTTGAGGGCCTGGAAGAGTGGCTCGATGAATGATGACCAGGCTCAGCTTCTCAATGCCTTTGTGAGTCGGGGTTTCCTGCCGAATGCGGTGAAGACGCTCCCCAAAGGATTGCGGGCCCAGATTGAAACCTATCGCAAGCTGGAAAGTGAAATCCGGGTGCCGGTTCGGGCTCCGGGTGTGATGGAGGGAGAGGCTTGGGATCAGCCACTCCTGAGTCGTGGTGATTATAAGAAAGAAGAGGAGCCGGTTGAGCGGACTTTTTTGGAGATCTTCGAAGGAAAGCCATATTCAAAAACCGAGAGCGGGCGTCGTGAGTTGGCCGAGGATATTTTGCGGGAGAACAACCCGCTGACTTCGCGCGTGATTGTGAACCGTTTGTGGAATCATGTTTTCGGTCGCGGGCTTGTTGCTTCTGCGGATAATTTCGGACGTTTGGGTAAAGAGCCATCACATCCCGAACTTCTCGATACTCTGGCAATCGACTTCCGTGCCAGCGGCTGGAAGATGAAACCCTTCGTAAAACAACTCGTGATGAGTCGGACCTTTCGTTCGGCAAGTTTGCCACCGCGAGCCAATGGCGACCGCGATGCGGAAAACGAAATGCTGGCATACTTTCCGCCTCGTCGATTGGATGCCGAGGCCATTCTGGATACCATCAATCATGTCGCAACCGGAGGAGGTGGGCAGCGAGCGATGTATCGGGCAGTGCGACGCAATCGGCTGGATCCTTTTTTGAAGGCATTCAATTTGCCAATTCCTACTTCGACGGTTGGGGATCGTAATTTGACCAATGTTCCCGCTCAGGCGCTGACTTTGATGAATGGTCGCGAAGTCGCGCAAGCGGCCCGACAGTGGAGTCAGCGGATTAAGAATGATCAATCGCTGAAGACATCGGAGGCGAAAGTAAGGCGNTTCTTCCTGCAAGCCTATGCACGACCTCCGAGTGNGGAGGAGCTCGCGGCGAGTGTGGCTTATNTGGATGGNAAGGTTNATGATGACACCGGCCGGCTNCGGNAAAAGNACGCTNTTGTNTCAGNTTCTCTGGCGGAGGTTGAAANNGAGCGAGAGGCGATTCTGGGGCCTATTCGATCTNAGTTGCAGGCGGAAGTTGATCGCCGGAATGCGGAAGCTGCGAAAAANAAAAAGCCGGTGGATTTGAAGCCAATCGGGCGCTGGGATTTTGAAGGGAATAGCGATGATTCCATCAGCGGCTTAAAGGGCACATTGAAAGGAAATGCGAAGGTCATAGACGGAGCGCTGCATCTGAATGGCGGCTGCCTGATGAGCGAGCCTTTGAAGGCGAATTTAGGAGCAAAGACGCTGGAGGTTCTCGTGCAGCTCGACAAATTGAATCAGCAAGGTGGTGGAGCGATGACGGTGCAGACCGTCGACGGGGTGACTTTTGACAGTATCGTTTTCGGGGAAAAAGATCCAGGTCAGTGGCTTTCGGGAAGTAACAGTTTCGCGAGGACGGAAGGCTTTGGCGGACCGCAGGAAAAAGAGGCCAATGCCAAGGCGGTGCGTATTGCCATCGTGTATCATCAGAATGGCCGGATCGAGGCCTATCGCGATGGACAGCTCTATGGTAAATCATATCGAAAGGGGAGTATTCATAAGTATCAGGCGGGCCGATCACAGGTCGTGCTCGGTCTTCGTCATGGGGTGAATCCCGGCGGCGGACGGATGTTGACTGGGAAGGTATTTGAAGCGCGTCTCTATGATCGGGCGCTCACGATGGAAGAGGTGGCTGCAGCGGCCTCGGGATCGATGGTGGAAATTGTGACCGCTAAAATGATCGACGATTCATTGAGCGATTCGCAAGGAGCGGCAGCTACCAAGTTGAAATATAAAATCGCCAGAATTTCCAAAGAACTCGCTGGGATTGACCGCGAACTCGCCGCACGAAAAGCAGCCATGTCTGGCACGGGCGATCCTGTTTACCGCTTCGCGCATGCCCTCTTGAACTCCAAAGAATTGATTTATGTCCATTGATCTCAAAACCCGCCGGGACTTTCTAAAGCTGACGTCCAGCGGAGTCAGCGCCGTGGCGCTCTCCAGCCTTATTAACGGAAACCAGGCTTGTGGTGCGTCGAAGCCGAAGTTGCATCACGCGCAGAAGGCCAAGTCGGTGATTTTTCTCTACATGTCGGGTGGGGTTTCCCATGTCGATTCCTTTGATCCCAAGGCTGCGCTCAAGAAACGTCATGGTCAGCCGATGCCGGTGGCGGTGGAACGAACGCAGTTTGACGCCAACGGGAATATTTTTGCGTCACCGTGGGAGATCGGGCGCTATGGAAAGTCCGGTTTGGAAATGACGAACATGTTTCCCAAGATCGCGGAGCGGGCCGATGATCTGGCGATTGTCCGTTCAATGACGGCGAAATTCAGCGAGCACGCTCAAGGGAATTTCTTTATGCACACCGGCTTTCCCTTCCTAGGCTATCCGAGCGCCGGGGCGTGGGTGAACTACGGATGTGGCTCGACGAATCCCAACCTGCCGGGTTACATCGTGCTGCAATCAAAGCGGGCCACTACTCCGCACGGTGGAGTGAGTATTTTTGGAAATGGTTTTCTTCCGGCGGCGACCCAGGGATCGATTTTTAATATTTCGGGGAATCAAGCAGTCCCCAATATCGCGCCGGGAATGCTCAAGTTAGAGCAACGTCGCGCGCTTGATTTCATCGGTGGACTGGACCGGAAATTTGCCGAACGAACGGCGGCCAAAGATGCCGTGATGGCTTCGGTGGAAAATGCCGAGACCGCCTATCTTATGCAGGAAGCCGTGCCGGAACTCACCGACATTAGCGAAGAAAGTGAAGCGACCAAAGAGCTCTATGGCGTGAATAGCAGTAACGAGCATCAGGCCGAATATGCGCGGCAGTGTCTTATGGCGCGGCGTCTCGTGGAGCGCGGGGTGCGCTTTGTGGAGTTGTCGTGTTGCAGCCACGGGGTCGGTGGAGGAAACGGGGGGAATCCCTGGGACCAACATGGAGGTTTAGCGGAGGGACACGGGAAAATGGCGGAGCAAGTCGATGGCCCCATCGCCGCATTACTCACCGACCTCAAGGAGCGGGGGTTATTGGAGGAAACCCTCGTCGTCTTCACTGGAGAATTTGGCCGTACGCCCTTTTCGCAAGGAGGCAATGGCCGGGATCACAATCCCTATGGCTTCAGTCTCTGGTTATCTGGCGGCGGCGTGAAAGGCGGCCAGACCCACGGAGCGACCGATGAACTGGGCTATAAAGCAATCGATCAAGTCGCCACCGTTTATGACCTCTGGGCGACGGTCCTGCACCAACTCGGAATAGATCATGAGAAGCTTACATACCGCTGGGGAGGACGGGATCTTCGGCTGACGGACGTGCATGGCGAGGTCTGGTCGGATCTGGTGGGCTGAATCCGTCAAGTCACTGCAGGAGGGGGCTGCCCGGGGAGGACTTTTGATCGGGGCTGGTTGGGGATTTCATGTTTTCCTTAAATCTTCGCGATAAGATGCCGGAAATGGAGCGTATCCATTTGTTCACTTATGAAGTTAGTCTCCACCACTTTACTGCTGGCGCTGAGCGCGATAGCGGCATCAGCAGCAGCCCCGAACGCGCGATACGTTCGCGTCGAATTGCCCGGAAACGGTAAAACGCTTACTTTGGCCGAGGTCGAAGTGGTCAGCAAAGGTAGGAATATTGCCAAATCCGGGAAAGCCACCCAGTCGAGCGTCGGAGCCGGAGGTGTTCCCGAGCGGGCCATCGATGGGAATAAGAATCCGTCCTATACCAAAGGGGGGCAGACTCACACCAGCGAAGGCCAGGCAAACCCATGGTGGGAACTCGATCTCGGCAAGCCCCAGGCCATCGACAAAGTTTCGATCTGGAACCGGGGTGATGGTCTCGATGGGAGGCTTGCCAATTTCACGATTACCCTGCTCGACGCCAATCGTAAAGCTGTCTTTAAGAAGGACAATCTTGCGGCGCCGAAAGTCTCGGTGGATTTTGACTTTGGTAAAAAGGTGGCAGTGATCTATCGCGGGGGCAAGGGCGAGGCCCAGAAAGTGGCCAAGTTGGTCGATGTTCCTTCGGGCCATAAAGACCCCTCGCCATTCAAGTTCTCCAAAGGCGACGTGGTTTCCATTGTTGGAAATGGCCTCGCCGACCGTATGCAGCATGATGGCTGGCTGGAGACACTTCTTCAGGCCGAGACCAAGGGGCTGCAGCTGAGTTTCCGTAACATGAGTCTCACCGGAGATCGCGCCAACAAGCATCCCCGCTCGAGAGGATTCACCCCGATGGCCGAATATCTTCAGTTGGTAAAAGCGGATGTCGTACTCGCGATGTATGGTTATAACGAGTCCTTCGACACTACTCCGGAGAACTACCGTAAGGAAATCGCCAAGCTGGTCGAGACCATCCGTAAGGCCCAGCCCAACGGCAAGACCTTCCCTCGTATCGTGCTTGCCAGCCCGATCGCACACGAGAATCTTAAAGACCCCAACCTCCCCAGCGGGAAGGCCAACAACAAGCGTCTTCTCGCGATTACCGAAGCGACCCGCCTCGCCGCCAGCGAAAATGGGGTGGCGTTTCTTGATCTCTTTAACCCCTCCCTGGCGCTGTATTCCACCAGTAACATCCCCCTGACCTTGAATGGAATTCACCTTAATGAAGATGGCAACCGCATGATCGGTGAGGTGATTGCACAAGGACTTCTCAACAAGAAAATCCAGGCATCTCCAAGTCATCAGCCGCTGCGCGAAGCGGTCCTTGATAAAAACTGGCATTGGCACAATCGTTATCGTGCTACCGATGGTAACGATGTTTGGGGCGGACGCTCCGGGCTGAAATTCGTCGATGGACAGACCAATGCCGAGGTTCTCCAGCACGAGCTCAAGATGCTCGATATCACCACGGCCAATCGCGACCAGAGGATTTGGGCAAAGGCCGCGGGCAAGGATCTGCGAGTCAGCGATGCCAATGTCCCCGCTCCTGTTCCGGTGAAATCCAACGTCGGAGGAAAGTCTCGCAGCTCAAGCAAGCAAAAGGAAGGCAACCTGAAGTATCTCGACGGCAAGGAAGCAATTTCCAAGATGCACCTTGCTGAAGGCTTTAAAGTGAACCTTTTTGCGGACGAGAAGAAGTTCCCGCAATTGGCCAATCCGGTGCAGTTGCAGGTCGATGGCAAAGGACGTCTCTGGGCGGCAGCCTGGGCTACCTACCCCAAGTGGGAGCCCTTGAAGCAGATGAACGATTCACTCCTCATCTTCGAAGATAAGAACAATGACGGCGTGGCCGATGGGGTGAAGGAATTCGCTAAGGTACACAACCCTCTCGGTTTCGAATTTTGGAATGGTGGCGTTGTTGTCACCAGCCAGCCGGACATTATTTTCCTGAAGGACACCGACGGTGATGATGTTGCTGATGTTCGTTTTGTCCTGATGCAGGGCATCGGATCCTCCGACACCCACCATGCCGCGAACAACCTGATCTTTGGACCTGACGGAGGCATATACTGGCAGAGTGGAATTTTCCTCCAGCATAATCACGAGACCCCCTGGGGGCCGTCCCTGACGACCGGATCCTCCGGAATGTATCGCTTTGACCCTCGCCGTTACACCGTCACCTTCCATGCAGGCAACAGCCCGAACCCGCACGGAACGAGCTTTGACAAGTATGGTTATCTTTACGCCAACGACGGAACCGGTGGTCGTTCCTATCAGGTCCGCCCGAGTGGTAAGGGCTTCAAGATGTATCCTCTCCTGAATAAGGAAGTGCGTCCGGTGGCAGCGGATACCATTGTTTCCAGTAGCCACTTCCCGGAAGAGATGGACGGCAATTTCCTTGTTTCCAATACCATTGGTTATCGCGGGATCAAGCAATACAAACTTCACCGCGATGGCTTCGAGGAGAAGAATTACAAGCTGGGTGAAGTCTGGGGAACTCCGGCCGAGCAATTGATTTATAGTGACGACGGAAATTTCCGTCCGACCGATGCGGTCTTCGGAGAAGACGGGGCACTCTACATCGCCGACTGGCACAATGTCATCATCGGTCACATGCAGCACAACGTGCGCGACCCGAACCGCGACAAGCGTCACGGTCGGATATACCGCATGACCTACAATGGTCGTCCGCTGCAAAAGCCCGTCAAAATTGATGGCGCGTCCATTTCCGCTCTGCTCGATAACTTCAAGCACCCCGTCATGGAAGTGCGTCACCGCACCCGGATCGAACTCAGCGAGCGCGACACCGATGCCGTGATCAAAGAGGCGCAGAAATGGATTAAGCAGTTTAGTGCTTCGAACAAGGATCATGGCATTCCGCTTCTCGAAGCACTCTGGATTCATCAGCAGCACAATGTGCGGAACGAAGAGCTCCTCAATGCAGTACTCGGTTCATCTGACCCCCATGTCGTAATGGGCGCCAAGACCGTGAAGCACTTCTGGACTGATGCTGATCCGACTCTTGGGAAACAGGAGATCGAAGAGGAAGAGGAAATGGTCCTGAAAAAAGGCGGCATCGAATCCGACACCGCTGATCTCACCACAATCCGTGTGAATACCGTAGTGGAGAAAATTCAGTATGACGTGAAAGAAGTGACCGTGAAGGCGGGCAAGAAGATCAAGCTGATCCTCGTGAACCCTGACTTCATGCCTCACAACTTGGTAATCGTGAAACCAGGAACCGCTGATTCGGTGGCCAATGCGGCTATTGCTCTCGGAGCTGATGGTTTCAAAAAGCAGTTCCTGCCGGATGATCCAAATATCCTTCATGCCACCAAACTTCTCGACAAGGGAGAGACTCAGGAGATCGAATTCACCGCGCCGGCCACGGCCGGAGATTATCCCTTCGTCTGCACCTTCCCCGGACACGCCACCATTATGCGCGGTGTCATGCATGTGAAGTAAGGAAACCGATTTAAATCAAAAGCCACCAGCCGCGAGGCTTGGTGGCTTACTTTACGCCGGCGGCCTTCCTCGCTTTGGCGACGCTTTCTTTGGACAGCTGGGCGGCGGTGGCGCGGATCTTGGCTCCTTTGTCGGTTTCGAAGAGGTAGACTTCGTCGTTTTCGATGCCGACAAGTTTGGCTTTGATTGCGGTGCCTTTCGAGCTGGTCCATTCTTCGACCTTGCCGCCGTCGACTTTGACGATTTTTGGCTCGTTGCCGTCGCCGAGGGCGAAGGTTCCTTCCTGGATGGATTTGCGAATCTTGGCGCGGGCGTCTTTGAAGATGGTTCCGTATTGCTGGCTCTTCATTGCGGGATGATTGTAGGATCCATAGATCTGGGTCATACCGGGGTCGGTGAAGATGACGATGGGGATGGATGATCCGCCCCTCTCGTAGGCGTTCTTTACGAGCCCGGGGAGTGCAAACTTTTCGCCGGTATCAACGACGACGCTTTGGGAGAATCCGAGAACTGCTTTGCTAGCCGACACACTGACGGCTCCTGGGCAGGCCACTCATGTGGCGATCATTGATTTTTTGGCGATGACGAAAGCGATCGGCTGCTTTGCCTTGGCGGCTTTTTTGGCGGCGGCTTCGAGTTGCCCGAGGTGGTGCGATCCTTTGGGAATGTCAAAGGCCCCGGCGATCGAGCAAAGCGCGAGTGAGAGAGCGATGAGGTGTTTCATGACGCCTCAATGTGGACCCAAAATGGTGAGTTGTGAAGGAGGAATCTTTGGAGCGATTCTCTCGCGGGTGCGCTTGGCTTGTGAAATGATTTGGGTATTCTGCAGGAGTGATCCTTGCTGCCTCCTCTCATGAAGTTGCCCCCGTCGTGGCACTGCTGGGCATGGTGTTGGGGAGTGTGGTGATTGTTTCGCTGCTTTTGGTGAGGGCAAAACAGTCGCTTTTGGTGGGTTATTTCGCCTGTGGCGTGATTCTAGCGAACATCGGGGCAACAATGTGGCTGGGGGATTCTTCGGCGGAGGCGATCGCAATTTTAGCGGAATTGGGAGTGGTCTTGTTAATGTTTACCCTGGGAATTGAATTTTCGCTTCGGGAGTTGGTGCATCTTCGAAAAGTGGTCCTCGGGGGAGGAGGAATGCAGATGTTGCTTACTACTTTGGCGGGGATGGCGGTGGGCTGGGCTTTTGGATTGAGTGGGACGGGATTGCTGGTGGTGGGATTTGCGATGGCCTTGTCGTCGACGGCGGTGAGTATCAAATCGTTTCAGGATATGGGGCAGCCGGATACGCCCGGAGCGCGGATGGCGCTCGGAGTGGCTATTTTTCAGGATCTTGCGGTGATCTTATTCATGGTGCTTCTTCCTTCCCTGGTGGGAGACGGGGCTGGCGGAGCTGGTCCGATTTTTCAGGCACTGGGAAAGGGGATTCTCTTTTTAACGCTGTGTTGGGGACTGAGTGTCTATGTTGTGCCGCATTTGCTCCATGCCGTGGCGACATCGGGAAGTCGGGAGTTGTTCACCGTGACGGTGGTTGGGCTTTGCGCGGCGATCGCCTGGGGTGCGAATTGGTTTGGCCTGAGCCTGGCACTGGGAGCTTTTGCGGGTGGGTTGGTGGTGAGTGAGTCGATCTATTCGCACAAAGTGCTGGCAGATGTGCTGCCGTTTAAAGATCTTTTCTTGACCGTCTTTTTTGTGTCAGTGGGCTTGTTGATTGATCTGGAAATCGTGATGCAATTCTGGTGGATTATCGGATTGGGAGTGTTTGGGATTGTTGCGGTGAAGGGATTTGTGATTGCCATAATTGCCAGACGCCTCGGGCTTCGCTTCAAGCAGGCATTGATGGCCGGGGCGGCTCTTTCGAGTAGTGGGGAATTCTCGCTGGTTCTTTTGGGTCGGGCTTCTGAGTTGGGCGGGGTGAGCCCCGGGGTTGAGCAGATGTTGCTGGCGTGCACGGCAGTTTCGATGGCCTTGGTTCCCACCTTGATGCGGCTGGCGGGGCCGGTCTCGAAGCCCTTGGAATCACTCAAAATATTTCAGCCATCCAAATGCTGCGATGAGCTCCGTCTGGGATCCCAAGTGGAGTCGCTGCGGGATCACGTTGTCATTTGCGGATACGGTCCGGTGGGACAGGCGCTTCATGAGGCGATGGATCGGCTGTCGGTTCCGGTGGTCGTGATTGAGATGAACGCGGGGACGGTGAAGACGCTTCATGAACGTGGTGTGCAGGTTCTCTTTGCCGATGCGACAAATGTCGAGACGATGAAGTTGGCCCGGGTGGAAGATGCCCGGGCGATTGCCTTTACTTTCCCTGAACCACTTTTAGCGATTGAAGGTGTCCGTGCAGCGCGGACTTTAAATGGTGGAGTGGTGACCTACGCCCGGGCCAAGTTTGGTAGCGGAGTGGAGTTACTGAAGAAGGAAGGTGTGCACCATATTTTCCACGATGAAGCAACGAGCGGCAAGGCGATGGTGACCGCCGTGCTTGGTTGCTATGAGGTCGAATAAAATGCGCTATTCCGGGAGGTCAGGGAGATCCGGAAGATCTGGCAGGTCTATCTTCCCTGGAAGAGGAGGGGCGGCGGGAACCTTGGGAGCGGGGGCTTCAGGGGTCGGAGCCGCAGGAGTGCCGGGCCTATCGGGAATGAAAACGGTGGGTCTGACAGGTGCCGGAGTATAGGGATCGGGTTGGGGAAGGTCGGCGAAGTTTCTGTTGGTGGATACGACGGTGGGTTCCTCGGGGTTCTTTTTGTCCTTGGTAAAATACTTGTCGGAGATGCTCTTACCGAATTTTTGAGTGGCAGAGGCCGCGCGCTTGGTGGCGTCGATGGTCGCGGAGCCAGCCTGTTGAACGATGCGGGTTGGCGTCTCGAGCAGACTGCAGGAGGTGAGCAAAAAGCAAATCGGGAGGAGGCGAAGCATGAGGGGATTGTTCCTCAAATTGCGAAGAGAGGCAGTAAAAAAAGCCCGCAGGAAGATTCTGCGGGCTTTGAGAGAAGTGGGAAAGTGATTAATCCTTTCGCTTGAGCTGTGGGAATAGGACGACGTCGCGAATGGTCGGTGCTCCGGTGAGGAGCATGATCAGGCGATCGATACCAATGCCGATGCCTCCAGCGGGGGGCATGCCGTGCTCAAGGGATTCGACGAAGTCTTCGTCGATTTCCTGAGCTTCGCCTCCGGATTGCTCCTCGAGACGCCGGCGTTGGACGTCGGGGTCATTGAGCTCGGAGTAACCGGGCGAGATTTCCTGTCCGTTGATGATCAGTTCGTAGACATCGATCACTTTGGGGTTCTCAGGATTCTCCTTCGCCAGCGGGATGAGCTTGGAATCGACGTGCGTCACGAAGCAGGGATCGAAGGTATGTTCCTCGACAAGCTTTTCGAAGACTTGTTGGGTCACTTCGTAGTCTTCGAGGTGGTCGTGAATCTCGAGTTTGAATTCGGATTGGGCTTTAGCGCGTCTCTCGTCGGGAGAGAGGTCGAACCAATCGTCTCCGGCGACGCCTTTGATGAGATCTTGGTAAGGAGTACGCTTCCAGGGGCGGGAGAGGTCGAGGGTGCGGACGTGCTCTCCGTTTTCGTCTTGATGTTCGATCTGCAGGGTTCCGAAGAACTTCTCGGCAAGATGGCAGACCATCTCTTCGACGAGGTCGGCCATGATCTCGAAGTCACCGAAGGCCTGGTAGGCTTCGAGCATGGTGAATTCGGGATTGTGACGGCGGGAGATTCCTTCGTTACGGAAGTTTCGGTTGAGTTCGAAGACTTTGGTCAGGCCGCCGACGAGGAGACGCTTTAGGTGCAATTCGGGAGCGATGCGCATGGTGAGCGGCATATCGAGAGCATTGTGATGCGTCTGAAATGGGCGTGCTGCCGCACCACCGGCCACGTCATGCAACATGGGTGTTTCGACTTCGAGGTAGCCGCGGTCGTGGAGGAAGTTGCGAATCTCCGCGACAATCTGTGAACGGATGATGAAGAGATCGGCGCTGGGCTGATTTGACATCAGGTCGAGGTGGCGCTTGCGGTACTTCGTCTCACGATCGGAAAGTCCGTGCCACTTGTCGGGCATGGGGCGAAGGGCCTTGGAAAGCATGGTGAGGGAAGAGACCTTTACGGAAGGTTCGCCTTTTCCGGTGGTGAAAGTCGAACCGGAGACGCCAACCCAGTCGCCGAGGTCGAGAAGCTGGTAAACGGACCAATCCAGCTCGGGGACTTCCTTTTTATTAATGTAAATCTGAATGCGGCCATGGGCGTCGCCGAGAGTGGCGAAGACCGATTTGCCCATATCACGGATGGCGAGGAGGCGACCGGCGATGGTCACTGATTTATCGTCAGAGAATTCGGCTTTGAGATCGCCCGGGGTGGTGGTGACTTTGAATTTGGCGCCGTAAGGGTCGATGCCTAATTCTTTCAATTTGCCGAGCTTTTCGCGTCTGACCGCAATGAGTTCCTCGGATGTGGATTGTGGAGACGGTTTTTCGTCGCTCATTTCGGGCGGGACTTTAAGGCTCCCGAGCCGCTTGAACAGGTTAATTCTGGGTATCTGAAAAAGCTTCTCGGTAAAAAATGATTTTTTTTAACGAGACGGATTAGGAAATCCAGATGATCATATATTTATTAGGAGTTAATATCATTTGGGGCTATGGCGGCCTTGTTTGATTTTTCATTAAGTCGATAGGGCCGCTCTATTTTTGGTCAGGAACAAAGGTTTTCGCAATTGAGTAAGAGTTCTGAATAGTGATTTCTTACTTAAAATCAGACTCTTAGGTGAAATTATGGTAAAAAATTGGAATTTCTCCATTTTCCACTAGCCAAAGGTGAAAAGTGGGTCAGATTGATACTATAATAGTTCTATACGATTTGGGGGGGACAGCAGCCCTGTTCGATTTCTTAGGAAATCGGCGGGGTTGCTGCATTTTATAGGGGTGCTAGTTTTTTGGGGAGTGTGTTTGAGGCGGGAATTTGTAAGGAATCATCCGTGAGCGAAAAGGACACAGCGGAGAGGTTGCGGGAAGCCATTCATCAGGCGAGAGCCCGGGTGTATCGGGTGGGAAAAAGGACTCCGTTAGAGCAGTTGCCGCTGGAGGGTCTTCCAAAGCAGGTTTGGGTAAAGCGG
>PBTU01000027.1 GCA_002729295.1 Verrucomicrobiales bacterium
CGGCAACAACGCCGGCCACGGCGCCGGCAACCTCATCAAAGACCTTGCCCCAATCGCCGGCGGCAAAGGCGGTGGCAAACCCGACATGGCCCGAGGCGCCGCCGGAGAGAGAGGCAATGCCAACAAACTCCGGGCCGCCGCCGAAGCCAAACTCAAGTAGCCGAAATTTAGCGGTATAGAAAACGACACCCGTTTTGTAGCCAGTAAATTCTGGAGTTTGTTGATGTTCAACCTGATCAGTAGGGATTCAATTTGAGGGCTCTAGCGCTCCCGCCTGATACTACTTCTTGATCGGAAAATCGATGCGCATTTTACCGTCTTCAAAAATCACGCGGCCTGCGGCCTCCTTGATAATCTCTTTTTTGATCCAACCGATTTCGGTTTCAAAGAGATCACTCAGCGAACCAAAACTCTCCTGGGTGAAGAGCAGAAATCCTTGCGGAACACGAACCTGCCCGAAGCGCCCCCCAATCGCGAGGATGTTCAAGAAGGCCCCGCCGTCTTTGTGAATATAGTTGGTGAAGGTTCCGTCTTCCTTTTTCTTTCGCTCCACCCTGATGAACATCGATACGGTATGCGGACGACCATCGACTTCACGCTCGATGATAAGCTCGGCGCGGCCACCTTCGGTTTCTTCAAAGCGCACCCAAACTCCTTTGAGTTTCACATGATCAGCGAGCTGACCTTCCTGCCGGACCTTGATGTTATTCGCCAGCCAGGTGTTCATCTGACGTTCCGAGATTTCGACAGACTGTCGAAGCCTGGCCGCCATCCCGATCATAATCGAGACATCGGAAGGGCGAGGCTCGCGATCCGTCTCATCAAAGCCATCAATATCCGAGAGATCCTGCCCCTGAAAACTTCCATAGACCCCGTATCCGAGACCAGCCACGAGAAGGACCGAAGAGAGAATGAAGAGTTTCTTCATAAATGAGGGTCGCCCATCCCCCGCGCCTTGACAAGCTCACATCACGATTGAAGCCGCAAGCGGTTCAAAAAACCCGGACCCCGGTTCAAGTCGCTACGCTCAGGCCTTCTTTTCAGGCTTGGGATCAGCCTTGGGCCTGCTGCTCTCTGCCTCCTTCTTTTCGCCGGACTTGTAGGAATCAGAACGATAATCGGTCTGGTAAAAGCCGGTTCCTTTAAAAATAAGACCCGCTCCGGTGCCCAGAAGGCGTTTTATGGGACCGTCGCAATCCTCTAGCGGGCAATCGGTTAGCTTGTCATCATTCATGCTCTGAAAAACTTCAAAGACATGATCACACTTGTGGCACTTGTAATCGTAGTTGGGCATGGCTCGGTGAATTACGCCTCCTCAGGGGCGAAGTTTTCCAATTCCCAGCCCGAAATCCCGACTTCATCGGCGAGTTCCTTCATTTCGGCCAATTCCGCTTCCGAGAAGAGCAAGCCACCGGCTTTCTCGGTGCGCTGACGGAAGCCCGCTTCGATCTGCCCGGGAAGAAGGCACTTTTCGTTGCCGTGCCCGAGAATATCATCAATGACGGACTTCATATTGGATGACTGGTTGCCACCTCCCACAAATGATCCGCTGGACCACGCATCTGGGTGAATGACCTGAAAGTAGAAACAAGACGTGGTCTTCGCTCCTTCACGGCCACGTTCGGTGGGAATACTGCCCCCAATAAATCCGCCGACCAATTCGTTGATCAAGGCCATGCCGTAGCCCTTGTGCGCGCCGAAGGGCAGCAGCGAGGCCACCTTGTTTGGGTCACGGGTCTCATTTCCGTCGGCGTCAACCGCCGCGCCCGGAGGGAGTTCTTTTCCTTCGCGCTTGAGCTGCTGCACTCGGCCCATCGCAACGGTGGAGGTAGCCCAGTCGATCACGATTGGAAATCCATTGGCGTCCTGCGTTGGGAATCCCCACGAGTGAGGATTGGTGCCGAGAGTGGGGTATTTTCCGAAGAAAGGAACCACTTCAGCAAGAGTCGAGGTGCAGTTGGTATAAGCAATGTAGCCACGCTCTGCAGCCTTCATGACATAACCGCCACCCCAGAGGTAGTGGAAAGCGTTATCGATGGAGACCTGGCCCACGCCGTATTCATCTGCCATTTCAATGCAGCGATCAATCGCCGCCACCGCTACGGCCTGGCCGAGCTTCTTGTTGGCATTCCAAACTTCGCTCGCCTTGAAGCGATCGTTGACGACTTCGACCTGCGCTCCAGGAACACATCCGCCGGTCGCGGAACCAAAGAGGTGATCGAGGTGCAGGGCCTTCAGGGCATTGTGAGTACGAATCCCGTGACGGGTCGCATCCTGACAAACTCCTGCCGCTACGGCTGATTCGTCGGCATCATAGCCTCGGGCTTCATAGGCCGCCTGGACCAGAACATCGTGCTTATGGGCAGGGACTACGTGAAATTCGCTCATCGGTTTGAAATCTGATTGGGAGCAGAGACTGAATTCTGCCCGACAAATGGCAAGCCGGAAGCGCTCCGTAGCGCAATCTGCCCTATTTTTTCCCGACGCGGTATACGTGTGACTTGGAACGCAAGTAGATCGAACTCCCGTCGAGCGCTGGAGAGGCCATAAAGCCATCTTCAAATTCATTCGCCGCCACGATCTCCAACTCCGGTCCCGGCTTCACCACGACGACTTTTCCTTCCTCACTTGGGAAATACAATAGTCCGTCGGCATACACACCCGAGCCCGAAAACTTGGCCTTTAAGCTGATATACTTCTCAATCTCACCGCTCTTGGCATCGATCCGACTCAGGATTCCCGTCTCGTTCGTGACATAGATTTTCCCGTCCACAATTAGCGGCGAGGAACGATTAGGCATACGCTTAAAAATATCCCACTCGATGTGGCTCTTGGTGACATCACCCTCCAACTTTTCATCGAGCCGGACGCCCAAAAGATGTGCCTTCCCGAAGCCGGTATTAATAATCGCCATCTCATTCCCGATAAAGGCGGGCGTCGCGGCATTCGAAAATCCTTTGTAGGTAAGCTTCCACAATTCCTTGCCGCTATCCGCATTATAGCCGTAACAAGCCTTCGCTCCCGGGCTCACCAATTGTACAACACCATTCACGGTCACAAAGTTCGGCGTGGTATAAGCCTTCCTAAAATCACCATCGCCACGAATCTTACCGCCTTCTTCAACGTCGCCAAAATCAGTGGTGCGATCGGTCTTCCAAACGGTCTTGCCCGTCTTCTTATTCAGGGCAACGAGATACTGCACATCGACTCCGTCCATCGAAAGAATGAGCGTCTCTTTATAGAGAACCACCGAAGAACCCGGCCCACGGAAATGTTGACACGGCAAATCCCTACGCTCCCAGATTGCCTTCCCGGTCTTGCGGTCCAGCGCTGTCGTTCCGTAGCTTCCGAAGTGAATATATACCCGTTCCTCATCAATAGTCGGCGAACATGACCCGTAGCCATTCACCTTATTGCTGAGAGGTTCCGGCTCCTTATTTTCAAAAAGGAGAATGTCATAAATTTTCTTCCCGGTTTCCTTGTCGAGACACACTGCGGACATCTTCTTTCCGTCCTCGGTGGCATTGGTCACCCAAACCTGATCGCCGAGCACCACCGGAGTCGACCAGGCGCGGCCGGTTACGGGCGTTTTCCAAACAACATTCTTTCCCTCTCCAAATTCAGTGAGAAATCCATGGGGCTTTCCATCCTCCCGGACCGGGTAAATCCCGTCGTTCGTTGGCCCGCGAAATTGTCGCCATTCAGCTAAAGCCGGAGAAACCAGCCCCGCCAAAAGCCCAAGAATCATCACCCGTTTCTGCATCCCTAAAATCCTGTCAGCATCAGCCACTCCTTCAAGACAGAACTTCACGCCGCAATTGTTCAAGAAATGCCCGCAAAAAGTCCGTCCGCTCTGTTGCAAGAGCCCGACCCGCCGTTGTCTTCATGGTATTCTCCAGCTTGAGCAGCTTGCGATAAAAGTGATCCACGGCGAACTTTGCGTCCTCAGGCTCCCGCAGCTCGCAAAAAGGATCCACCCGACTCATCAGCTCCGAACCCATATATCCCCCCAGCATCAGGCAACGGCTCAAGCCCACCGCACCGAGTGCATCCAACCGGTCCGCATCCTGCAGCACTGCTGCTTCCAAGGTTCGCGTCTCAATTCCGGCCGAAAAGCTATGTGCCTCGATCGCATGATGTATCGCCTCGAAATACTCCGCCGGATAGCCCACCTCCTCCAAATACTCCACCGCCCGGTCAGCTGCCATGACCGAGGCTTTCGAGCGATTCGGCGAATCTTTCGCCACATGGACGCAATCATGCAACCACGCAGCAGGAAGCAAGACCTCCAGCCCGAGACCTTCCTCCCTAGCCAAATGACGGGTGTTTAAGACGACCCGCTCGATATGCTGTAAGTCATGTGCGGGATCGCCTTCCTCCTGCACCGACAACCAATCCAGGAACTGCGAACTCCATTTTTCTTCCTCTTTCATCTCTTCATTCGAAAGGCTGACGGCCTCACGCGAGTAACTTTCAGCTCAATCGAATAACATGAAAGCACTTCTACCACTTCTTTTCCTCACCCTGCCGCTCGCGGCCGACCATCACAAAGCCAACGAACTGACTGCCGCCGAGAAAAAAGCTGGCTGGACTCTCCTATTCGACGGCAAAACAATGAAGCATTTCCGTAACTACAAAAAGGAAGACGTCGGCGGCCAATGGGTCGTCAAGAACGGAGCCTTCACCCTACTCAAGAAAGGTGGCGGCGACATCATCACCAAAAAGCAATACGAGGCCTTTGAATTCACCGTCGATTACAAGATCACGCCCGGCGGCAATTCCGGCCTCATGTATCACGTTCAGGAAAGCGAAAGCACACCTTGGCGCACCGGGCCGGAAATCCAGATTCTCGACAACCCCAAGGGTAAGGATCCTCAAAAAGCCGGTTGGCTTTACCAGCTCTATCGTCCGGCCGAAGGTGTCGATGCCACCAAGCCCGCCGGTGAGTGGAACACCATCCGCATTCTCATCACGCCCGAAAAATGCGTCCACTGGATGAACGGCACCAAGTATGTCGAATACGTGAAGGGCTCAGAAGACTGGGACAAGAAGGTCGCCGCTTCCAAATTCAGCAAGTTCAAGGACTTCGGCAAGGCCACCAAAGGCCACATCTGCCTCCAGGACCACGGAAACGAGGTGTCCTACCGCAACGTGAAAATCCGCGAGGTCAAGTAACTCCTTCCCCTTATTCCCCCGTGCTGGTTCTTTCCTTTTCCGGCACGGGCTTTTTATTTTTCCGACCTCCAGATCCGACCCACTCTCCTTCCACTTCAACACCGACCATGCCATTCGCTCCGGCGACTGGAAAATCGCCTCCGCCAAACTCAGAAAGTGGGAACTCAACACCTCTCCGGATGTCTGACTGTGCGGGCAAACGAAGTTTACTGGTCCTCGCGGCTGGAAGTTCTCGAGAACCACCCTCCTCGCCTCACCGCGATTGAGGACAGCTCATCTAGCCTTACTCTTTAAACCATGGTTGACGGGCTTCTTTGGCAATCTGGGCATCTAGCTCAAGCATTCTCGCTTTCAACTTAGCCACTATCTCAGGTTTAGACTGAGCGAGATTATTTTTCTCCCCAAGATCCGCATCGAGATCAAAGAGCATCACCTCGGCCTTCGCCTTGGAATTTCTCTTTTTATTTCGAGGCCCCTTCACGAGCAACTTATGCTTCCCTTGACGCAATCCCTCAATGTCCCCTCGCGAGGTATAATAAACAAATTCATTACGGGGAGTTTTGTCATCGGTGGTAAGCAGCTTTGAAATATCAAGGCCGTCGATTTTCTTGCCCGAAGGAAGCGGAGTCTTGGTCAGGTTGGCAATCGTCGGAAGTAAATCAATCGTGCCGCAAAGCTGTTCACAAGTCGTGCCAGCTGGAATCCTTCCCGGAGCCCACATCACACAAGGCACCCGTTGCCCACCTTCAAAGGTTGATCCTTTGCCATCACGTAGAGGCCCTGCTGAACCGCCATGATGCTTGAAAGGAAGCCACGGCCCGTTATCGGTCGTGAAAATGAGGTAGGTATTATCCGAAAGCTTCAACTCGCGCAGAAGATCGGCAATGCGACCCACTTCCGCATCGATATGCTCGATGACATTCGTATAGGCATTGAGAGGATCGGCATCAAGCACATCTTCCGGAACATAAAGTGGGATGTGTGGCATCGAGTGTGGAAGGTAGACAAAGAAGGGCTTATCAGCCTTGGCATTGGTCTTGATGAACTCAATCGACTTATCGGTATAACGACGAGTCACAGTCCGCTGATCCACGGGAAGCTCAACGATCTTTTCATTCTCCATCAACGGAGTCTTCCACTTGGTAAGCGTTGATTCAGGATCTTTCCAAAGCGCATCCATGCCAGCCCAGCCACCCTTGGGCTTCCCCTTGTTGTCAGGGTGATTCATGTCGTTGGAATAGGGAATCCCGAAATAGGTATCAAAGCCATTGCTCTGCGGCAGAGTCTCGGGATGGTGCCCCAGATGCCACTTTCCAAAGCAAGCCGTAGCGTATCCTTGTCCTTTGAGATGATCCGCAATGGTGTGCTCGGTCGGGTTCAGTCCCTTTGTCGAAGAAGGAAACAAGACGTGCTGGTGCATTCCAATTCTCTTGGGATAACAACCGGTCAGCAAAGCCGCCCGTGACGGCGTACACACCGGCGAGGCTACCATGAAATTGGTAAAGCGACGTCCTTCCTTGGCCAAACGATCGATGTGAGGTGTCTTGATTTTCGTAGAACCAAAGCAGCCCAGATCTCCATAGCCCTGGTCGTCAGTGAAGATGATAATGAAGTTCGGCTTATCGGCGGCATTGGCCAACAGCGACAAAGCTGCGAAGAGAAGGACGGAAACAATTTTCATAATGTAGGATAATAAGACGTTGGTGGAGGAGCGGATATTGCAAGCGAAGGCTATTCTATAAATTGAAATGCTGAATAACCTGATCGGCGAGGGTTTCCGACGACTCCGCGATATCAAGCGTAAGAACCTCCTCGGGAACCTCAAGGGCCTCCAATTGAGACTGCAATAAACCCGGTGGCATGTAGTGATCTGTTCGAACAGAAATCCGTTCTGCCAATAATTCGGGAGTTCCGGACAGAAAAACAAACTCCGCACCAGATAAGACCTCACGGTATTTCTCCTTCAAAGCCGAACAAGCGATGAAGGTTAGGCCCCGCGCCTCCCAAATTAGGGCTGCTAAACTCGCCAACCAAGACTCACGATCCTCATCATCAAGCGGGTTTCCCGATTTCATCTTGGCGACATTCTCAGGAGAGTGGAAATCATCCCCATCATAAAATTGCCCACCGGTTTTCTCAGCAAGCAACTCACCTACGGTGGACTTCCCCGAGCTGCTGACTCCCATCAAAACAATGACCATCACTAAACGAAGAGCCAAACGAGAGAAGCCAGTCCCACTCCCACCAAGCCAACAGCAGTCGAAACGGCACTCCAGGTTTGGAAGGTTTGTTTTTCGGTCATCCGCATGTAGCGGCTCACCATCCAGAACCCGCTATCATTGACATGCGAAAACCCAGCCGCGCCACTCGCAATCGCCACAACGATCAAAGAAAGCTTGGCATCAGAAAGATCCATCTTGGCCAAAATTGGGCTCATCAAGGATGCGGCCATCACCATTGCCATGGTCGCGGACCCCTGGGCAATTCGAGAAATCGCCGAGAATAAGAAGGCCAGAATCAGCGGTCCAACTCCCAGACCATCAAGAGTATTTGCAAGAGCATCGCCGACTCCGGTTTTTCCCAACATTGTTTTGAAAACCCCACCAGCACCAGTGATCAGAATGATAATACCCGCAGGCCCCAAAGCCCGTGTCGAAACTTCCATCAGCTGATCGCGTGTCGCTCCGCGCTTCACTCCCAGCAGCCACAAGGTCAGAATGGTCGCTAAAAGGAGCGACAAAACCGGGTGTCCCAAAAAGGCGATTATTTGTTGCCAAATCGGAGCATCAGCCATGAGTTCCTTCAAGGCGGCTCCGCGATCGGACTTCGAGAGTCCTTCTGCAATTCCCGCCCCCACCGATTGCTCAACCAATGAACCCGCTACGATCAAAACAATCGGGAGCAACAGGATCCCTGCAATCATCCCAAAGGACGGAGGATTGCTTTCTTCTTCAACTTCCAGCTCAGGCGGATCGATGTGCACTTTCGAGGCCATTCGATCTCCGAACCAGATTCCGGCAATAATCGCGGTAGGAAGCCCCACCAAAACACTATAAAGAATGACCGTGCCAATCGGCACACCAAATTCATAAGCGACCCAGGTCGGCCCCGGGGTCGGAGGCACAAACGAATGCGTCACCACCATACCAGCCAGCAGAGGCATCCCAAACTTCGTCAGTGACTTACCAGTCTTTCTGGAGAGCGCGTACAGAATTGGTGCCAAAATCACCAAGGCCACATCAAGGAATACTGGAATCGAAATCAGGAAGCCAGTCACCAGCATGGCCCAAGTCGCCCGTTTTTCGCCAAAGAACTTCAGAGTTCCATTTGCCAAACTTTGCGCTCCGCCACTGTGCTCGATCATGGCACCAAAGATCGCTCCCAATCCGATAATCGTGGCGATAAACCCCAAACTAGAGCCCATTCCGTCTACAATCGTTCCACCGACTTCAGTCATCGACATCGTCCCGGCAGCAATCCCGACGAAAACACTGGCAACCAAAAGGGCAATGAATGCCTGGACCCTCCATTTCAGAATGAGAAATAGAATGAGTGCAATCGCAACAAGAAGAGTGCCAATCAAACGACCGGTGCTGACGTCGGCTGTTGCGAGAAGCGTTCCAAGATTCAACGAAATCTGCATTCACAGAGACTCGCTGGTAGATCGGAACGCGACAAGAAGTAAGTGACCGACTCTATGGCGAGCTGATTTCCAGTCGGAAATAGCGCTGCGAGAGATCGGAAATAGGCGTCGTCACCCGCCAGGATTCACGAATTCGTCCATCAGGAAGCAGAACCGGCGCCACAGCCTCGATCTCTCCTCCCGGAATTTGAGCCCAACTTCCTCCTGTGAGATCAGGAGACGCTCCCAGTGCGTAGGTCACGCCCGAGGCAAATCCGCTCCGGGTGAACTCCACAGAAACGTAATCCACTCCCACAACTTCCACCGGCGCGATTGATATTCCTCCTTCCGCGACATCAAGTACATTGGGGTTCGCTCCGAAGAAAAATTCCAGAAAGTTGCTCTGTCCATCGCCATCAGGATCCTGGCTGGAACCAATAATGTTTAGGTCCAACAATTGGGAGCTACTGAAGTTAAAGTCAGCCCAGGTCTCGTAATCAAAATCCAATGGGTTTCCATTTAAGCTTCCCCCAAATTCCTCCGAGCAAGTCCAATTCACGGGGTCGGTATGATCTGGGTTGGAGTTTGGCGAAACCAATACCAAGGAATAGCCCAACCCATCACCACAATCCGGCCACGGCGATTCGTCATCATAAGTAAAGGAATGCAAAACAGTCGGCGTCGGAACGTTCACACTCAAAGTAACGGTCTCGGAACTATTGGAGAGTCCCCCTCCATATTCCCCGGCCACCGGATGGACGAAACCTGAGTAACGCACTAAAAAGGCCGACGAGTCGGACACCACAATCGCTCTTTCCCCCGGTGCTAATTCGGTAACCGCTGATCCCGCAAAATTAAAACTCACTCCTCCGGTGAANGAGAGGTTAGTCAAATCTATGGTGTCCGTANNACTGGTATTCATAATCTCNATGAACTCAAAATCGTCCTGATCGGTATGTCCCGCCGCAAGCTCGCTGGCNCTTGGAGCTGCCGGGTGATACATAAACTCTGAAATTACAAGATTGCTCGCAGAGGGCACAATTAAGTCGACGACAAATTCAACTTCGGAAAGCGCACTCCAGGTAGAGCTTCCGCTTTCATAAGCGCGCGCTTTCACCATGGTTCTCCCCGGACTAAATGTCAGTGCACTGGAGTATGGGCTCAATCCCGACTGAATGGTTCCGCCCAAATCACGAGGATCGCTTCCGTCCAAGGTATAATAAATCTGAGCTCCCCCGCTTACTGAAATTGTCACCGGAAATCCAACCGCAATGTCTCCTCCGTGCTGACTAAATTCCGGAGGTGCCGCGCTTGGCCAGAGACCGTTATCTGCGAAATCAGTGCGATCCCCACCTTGCGCAGGAGCCCCTTCACCACCCAATAAATAACGCCTCCGCCCCGTCGTTGGAGAAGACCAAGTTGCATAAAAGCCAAGATTCACACTTTGCCCAAGACCAAAATCCAACAGGGGCTCATAATCTTCCTCCAATGCCAACAGGTGCTGGCGGAATGTTGAGTCCGCCTGATTACGATGATCAAGAACTCCATCATGGAACATGTGCTTATTAATCCGATCAGCGAAGGTAAGACGCCACTCGGGGCTCTTGATCAAAAGCTGGAAGAGCTCTGAAAGAGTATCGCTCTGGGCCAAAAGATCGTCCGCAATACTATTGTAGTTTACCGCATTGAAGTACCCCTGGTTTTGATACGAGCCCTCGGCATCCCAAACATACAGGCGATACCGCCCTTCAGAACTCCGCTCTTTGGCACCCACCCAATTGTTCTGCGGCCAGTCCCAGGTCGCTCCATAAATATTAATCAAAAAGTAATCCGCCATATTGACGGGATCAAGATGGCCCAATGCTTCCTGCCAATCTGACAAACTAAGATCTCCTCCGCCACTTCGTTCCAAAATACTAATCATCTCGTTCCAGGCGGTGACATCTCCATTAGGGTAATCGTTCACCTGACGAACATCCCAACTCTCATCTCCCCCATGATGAGCTTGCATGAATGGTTCACGAAGACGTTCACACATGTTGAAAAAACCTTTATATTCGCCATTCACATAAAGCGTATTGATTCGACCCACGCTTCCTTTTTGTCCCATCTGCACAAACATCCTCCGCACCGCTTCGTCGACGATAAAGGGATTTTGAATATCATTTTTCCCAGCTCTGATTCTGAGTTGATCAAAGTCATTGACCGGGTATTGCCCGCCGATTAAGTGAGCCGGAAGCTTGGAATACGTTGTCCTGTTATAATTGTGCTCAATCCAGTTCGACTCGAGCTTCGGCGTACCATAATCATCCCTAAAGTAGAGATTGAATGACGGCTTCTCCCTCGGATTATTGGTCCATGGAGAGGCCCCGGTATTACTTAAAATCAATCGAGGCCGGGAATAACCACTGGAAGAAAGCCGCACCCCGGCCTCTTCCCGAAATCTGAGCGACCCATCGGGCTTGTATAGCTCCACAAAAAGAGGCCGCTCATACTCGGGCCCACGTTTCATCGGGATATTGTAAGAAGTCGGCCCGTTTTCCACCCACTGACTATTCACGTAGCTCCCGCCGTTAATCGACATGACCCCGTGATCATCAAAGAAGGTTTCATTCTCATCTCCGGTAAAAATCAAAGCGGGAACATTTTTGAGACGGCTATCTTGTCCAACTAAATAGGTATGAATTTTTGGTTTGGAATCGATCAACCCAGACTTGAAGGCCCTCGCCTTAATGACATGCCCGGTCTTGTTGTTAATCGTCGAGAGGGAGAGTGGACTCGCGTAGAGAATCCCGGCCGTCGCCGTTGGTTCGCTTCCGTCAGTCGTGTAGCGAATCGAAGCTCCAGGTGTATTTGTCGTGAGGGTGAGAGTCACAGTGCTATCATAAAATCCACCTTCAGAACTGAAGTCCGGGGAATCCACTCGCTCGCTGAGAGTCATCAGCCCGTTGGCTTTTCCCGGGGTTGGATGATCGAAATATCCCCAAATCGTGTTGGCGCTATCCCAACCGTAGGATTGTCTTGAATATTGCTTTGGAAAGCCACCGGGTATCGACGATTGCACCACTCCCGATTCGTCAGTTAACACCAGATCCTCCCCATCGCTCGACAGCTGAAATGAGGTATGAAAATACTGCGCGACGTCGTTGAATTCATCCTGCTCATCAGCAAGAACCAGTAAATACCCCCCAGCCGGGATAGACATTCCTGCTGGAAAGATCGATTTTGCAGGATTCGAAGCATCGTCACTGATTCCCCAGCCGGAAATATCTACCGTCGCTCCAGTAGGATTATGAAGTTCAATCCAATCACTGAGTTCGAGATCGGCGACCTTGGAAACAGCGGCTCCTCCTGATGGTTCTGCGGTCCCAATGAAATAGGAATACAAGGCATCCGGCTCCACAAATTCAACGCCACCAGCTCCGGTTGACCTCAAGGCCATGTGCAAGATGAGATCCGAACTACCACTTGAGCTATTGTGAACCTGCCCAGCCAATATATTGGTCCCAACCCTAAGATTCTCTTTGGAAATCGTGAGCAAATCAGGGTCAAACGTTCCTCCATTATCTGTGCTCGCCCCATGACTTCCTGAAGTCGTGGCATCATAGGGAATTACATTACCTAGACTCCCAAGATTCCCTCTCGCCACTTCATAGCCATTCAAATAAGTGATAAATCCATCATCATAATCGACCTCGAGTTGCAGAGTGGTGATCGCAGCGAGTTCGGCCGCAGTGAGCTCGAAGGTTGTCCGCATATACAAGCCTGTCTGGTTATTGCGCATGCCCGAAAGATTGGTGCCCAGGGCATAGGGGTTGGACCCGCTTGTGTCATATCCCACCGGACCATCGCCCGTTGGCCAGGCCAGAACATCAAAATCGAGCGCACCCCATGGAACAAATAGTGTCGATTGACTCGAAACAAACGCCGGATCGAAAATCCCTCCTGATGGAGAAATCACTCCTGGAAACCATTTGCAGCTATCACCAGAATTGACATACGTCGTCGAGGGAGTGGAGAGTGTGGCCTTGGCTTTGAGATCGTTCGAATCGATCGACTCATTGTGAATTTCAATTGCGAGAACATTATCGCCTTCGGTGAGATACTGATTCGCAACGCCAATCGAAAAAGTGGACCCCGTTCCATTGGCGGTATTTGAGTTATACGAGATCTGACTTGCGTAATGGGGAGATCCCGGAGCAGCGGCATCTGCCCGAGCAATTTCCCTGCCGTTCAAGTAAGCGATGAAGGAATCATCGTAGTCCATCAACAAGCTTAGAGTTTGACCCGATGAGGCCTGGCCCGCCGAGAGAATAAAGGACTGCCTGAGATAAAGAGTCGGAGTTCGATCGCGAACCAATGCCGAAACATCCGTCGCGATGTCGCCATATCCAAAACCAATCGGAGTCGTTCCATCGTTCCAAAAAGTCGTGTCGAAATCATTCTCCCACCACTGCACTCCGCTATTGAGTTGAGCGACGCCTTCTGAATTCCGGTTAAACACGCGGTCATTGGAAATTGCGCTCAATTCAGTAATAATGACCTGAGCACTCAGCGCTCCAATCATGGAAAAGATTAGGAGGAGGTATCGGGAAGAACAAATCATGGCGTTAACTGGGAGACAAAGAATCCCCAAGAGTGCTCCTAATGGGTTGCTGCAGGGAGAAAGACCGGGAATTAAATGTTAAAGCATCTAAAAGATGCCTTCAAAAACACATCAAGCGCTCTTCAATCATCTAATTTGTTGTGTGTATATATTCACTCGAGTGATCGGAGAACTTAACTAATCTAAGAGCCCATAAAGAATGCCCTCGCCTACGTTTGTGTCAAACACCTATTGGCTGACATCCGCTTCTGGGCATAAAAAGAGCCCTCTTGCTTCGAAAGAAGCAAGAGGGCTTATACCTGGCGACGACCTACTCTCACAGGACCTATCGTCCCACTACCATCGGCGCTAAAGAGTTT
>PBTU01000028.1 GCA_002729295.1 Verrucomicrobiales bacterium
TGCATCGACAAAGTTGTCGTTGGCGATGAGGGGAGAAATCATTAGGGCTGAGGTCAATATGGCGTTCAGTTTCATGGCATATTTTTAGTTTTTGATTTCATTCATCTTGTTGCTGTCGGTAGGCAGGATGCAGTAATGGGATAGGCTCCCCCTGGGTAGATGGAATCGGCAAATTCGTCGTTCTTGGGACCTTTCGCATCACTAAGAGAAGGTAAAGTTATCAAGAGAAGAATAAGTGTCTTAACGAGAGTGTTTTTTTGAAATTGGCAAACTTGACGCTTTTAAATAATGCAATGGGAGTAATCCAAGTCAAGATTCCTCGTAATTTCCTCTCCACAACGGTGGAGAGAGGGTGTTGAATCCGGACATGGTAACTATTGGTGATCTTCTTATTTCATCGGCGGGAAAAGTGCATCTTTGTGACTCTGGCGAAGTAGGAAAGGAGGTCGTGTCAGAACTGCAACGAAATGGTGTCGAGGTGATTGAAAAAGCCCGGAAGGAGGCGCGGTGTGATCGGGGCACTGGAAATCATGCTTTTAGGATATGACCGAGGTGGTGGGGTTTGGGCTCGCGGGTGCCTGTGTTGCTTTGCAGTTACAGGCGCACGGGAAAAAGGTTCGGGTGGTTGATGATGGCCGTGGCGGAAGCAGCGCGGTGGCTGCGGGATTGGTGAACCCGGTGGCGGGCCCGAATTTTGAACCCAGCTGGGAAGTGGCGGAGGCCTGGGCGGTGGCCTTGCCATTTTACCGGGAACTGGAAAAGCTAACGGGGCAATCCTTTTATCACGATGTCCCCATTTTGAGGTTGTGGCGTGATGAAAAAGATCGAGCCAAGTTCTTCCGGAAGCAGGGGCGGCTTGAGTCGTGGATTGATCAGGTGACGGATGAGGGGGTGACTTGGACGGGGGGGGGATGGATGGATACGCGGTCCTTTCTTAAGGTCGCTAAAGACGTATTCCTTGGTCGAGGAGGTGAGTGGAGCAGGAACACAGAAGGAGGAACCCAAATTCGATGCACCGGCGCGGCGGGATTGATTGCCCGGGAATTTCCAGGAGTGGAACATCGGAGTGCCAAGGGAGAGATTCTTACCGTTCATGTTCCGGGTTGGCATGAATCGCGAATTTTGAACCGCAGTGGCTGGGTCATTCCGATCCGGGAAGACCGGTATCGCGTCGGGGCAACCTACGAATGGGATAATTTGGAAACTGGTCCGACTCCAGAGGGAAGAGAAAAGATCGAGCGGCTTTTGGGAACGTTTACGGGTAGGGATTTTCAGGTGATCGATCATCAGGCGGGAATTCGCCCGATCATCAATCGCAGTAAACCCGTGGTGGAGTATCATCCTGAGATCGGATGGATGGTCAATGGCCTAGGGTCTAAAGGTGTGATTTACGCTCCCCGGGTGGGTCTGGAGATGGTGACACGGGAAGTTTGATTTATCGGTTCGGGTAGTATTAGCTGCATGGGACGATGGCCGGAAGTAAGAGCGAGTTGGAGCAATGGGCGACCGATGTGATTTTCGGGAAGATCCGGGGCTTCTTTCCGTCGATGATGAGGCTTGTTTTGCGCGGCTTATCCTGGGTGTATCGTTTTGGAGTCAAAGTGCGGCTTCGTTTGTTTCGGAAGGGGTGGAAAGAACAATCCAATCTCGGAACGATGGTGGTTAGTATTGGAAACCTGACCGTAGGAGGAACCGGGAAGACCCCGGTTGTGGAAAGATTTGCCCGCGAACTCACGGCAAGAGGGCGGACTGTTGCTATTCTCAGCAGGGGTTATAAGAGTGCTGATTTAAAAAAACCACAGCGGTGGACCAATCCTGTAAGTGGAGAGCAGGTTATCAGTCCACCCAAGATCGTTAGTGATGGTCGGGATGTTTTGCTGGATGCAAAATATGCCGGGGATGAGCCCTTTATGCTGGCGAAAAATCTTCCGGGTGTTGCGGTAGTGGTGGATCGAAACCGGGTGAGAGCAGGCCGATTTGCGGTGAAGGAATTGGGAGCTGATACCTTATTGCTCGATGATGGTTTGCAGTATCTCGACCTCGCTCATAGCCTTGATGTGGTCTTGGTTGATCAGGATGCACCATTTGGGAATGAATACATTCTACCGCGCGGAACACTGCGCGAACCTCCTCGTAATTTGAAAAGAGCGGACTACGTATTCATCACGAAGTGTGACGGTGGCCCTAAGGACGCCTTGATCAAAAGAATCCGGCGATACAATAGGAATGCCGAGATAATGCAGTGCACCCACGGTCCGAAGTATTTGCATGGCGTCTTCCATGATGATGAACAGCCGTTGGACTTTCTGAAGGGGAAATATATCGGCGCTATTTCAGGGATCGCTCGTCCGGAAAGTTTTGACGGCTTGTTAAAGAAGCTCGGTGGAAAGGTTCTCTTTCATACGACGTTTGCGGATCACCATGCGTTTACTTCCAAGGAAATCGAGCCCTTCATGTATCGTTGCCTGACCCGTGGCGTTGATATGATCGTCACGACGGAAAAAGACGCGGTGCGTTTTCCCCGGCCGGAGGAATTGGATATCCCGATCTATTATCTGCGGATTGAGGTGAAAATTCTTGAAGGAGAGAAAGTATGGGAGCGCTGTGTTGAGCGCATTTGCGAGAAGGTTGAACGGGCTCCGGAGGATTGGGCGGAGGAGCGTCTCTTGCGGGCGGAGTAGATTTTGGTGGAGTGATGGAATGATCCGTGGTCCAGTGCTGCTGTGCTTGATCAACTCTCAAGACCNCTTCGCGATCTTCGCCTGTCATTGACAGATCGATGCAATTTTCGATGCCGCTATTGNATGCCCGCCGAGGTTTTNGGGCCGGGTTATGCCTTTCTTCCCAAGTCGGANGTGCTGACATTCGGAGAAATGGTCCGAACGGTNCAAGCATCGGTTGAGTTGGGTGTGAAGAAAGTGAGATTNACGGGGGGGGAACCCCTCATGAGGCGGGGTGTCGAAGATTTGGTAGCCCGTATCGTNGCGGTAGCCGGAGTAGAGGATGTTGCGATGACGACGAATGGAATTCTACTCAATCATCATGCTGGGAATTTAAAATTGGCGGGATTGAATCGGGTGACGGTGAGTCTGGATGCGCTCGACGGTGGGATTTTTTCTACGATGAATGGAGTCGGGGCGAAAGTTGAGCGGGTCTTGGCCGGCATCGAAACAGCCCTACATCATGGCTTGCAGGTGAAGGTGAACATGGTGGTGCAGCGGGGAGTGAACGAGACAGAGATTTTGCCCTTGCTGAAGTGGTGTCGAGAGAAGAGGGTTGTCCTGCGATTTATCGAATTCATGGATGTGGGTGAATCAAATGGCTGGGTGAAGGATCAGGTTGTCCCTGCTGCTGAGATTTTGAACATTGTTTCCTCGGAGTTCCCCAGTGAAGTGGTTGCTCCCGAACATTCAGGGGAGGTTGCCAGACGATGGTGCTTTGAGGATGGCGAAGGTGAATTCGGAATTATTTCTTCGGTGACCAAGCCATTTTGCAGCGGTTGTACGCGCTTGAGAGTGTCGGCTGAGGGGAAGGCTTTTACCTGTTTGTTTTCCGCTCGAGGTGCTGACTTGAAAAAGGTGCTCCGTGAATGCGGAAATGAGAGCGAGGTTGTTGATTTCTTGCGTGGGCTTTGGGCTAGCAGGAAGGATCGATATTCCGAGGAAAGGGGACTGGTGGATCGGCCGAAAGCCGAGATGAGCTATCTTGGAGGATAAAAAAATTCAGGGAGCAGGAGCTTCTTGAAATGCGGTTGAAAAAAGAGTCAGGCTTACAGTTTGGCTTTCACCTGCTTGTAGCGTTTCCGGAGGTCGTCGAGTTTCACTTCGGTGGATGCAATTTCGTTGAGGAGTCTCTCGAGTTCGCGAACGGTTTTGAGTTCTTTCGAACCACCTTTGAATCTCGCAGGGGCGGAAGCGCCGCCGACCTTCTTTTTCCATGCTACGATTGTGGCGGCGGTTACCTTATACTTTTTGACAGCTTTGGTTTGTCCACCACGACCTTGGGCGACGATGAAATCAAGAATCTCTTTCTTCTTCTCGTCGGTGTAGCGCTTTGCTTTTGCTTTTGCTTTCGATTTTGCTTTCGATTTTGCTTTAGCCATTGCTGACAATTAGATTTAACGCGTTGAGGGTCAATGTTAAAAAGGTGGGATAACTATTGCTTAATCTCTCAATTAAAGGAAATTCTTAGAGTTCTGATTTACTTTAAATTTATTGTTCGGCCCGCATGTCGTAACAGATCAGTCTGCGACTGCTTTCGTCGAAGCCAGGGGTGTTTTGTACGATATAGAGAAGGCCCCGGTGAATTACGGGTGGAGTCCAGGTTTCCCGGGCATAAAAGAAACGCGTTCTTTGAAGGATTTCAGGCTTTTCAGGTGTGAGTGAGAGTTCGGCGAAACTTCCGTCTTCTCCGAGCGAGAAGGTCCGTTTTCCACATTGTAAAAAGGAACCACGGAAAAGTCCGGTGACACGGTTATTCTCTTTCCACCGCATGTCATCTTCCCAGGTGATTTTCCCCGTCTTTAAGTTGATGCCCTTGAATTGGGTGTCGGGAATATTTCGGCCCGCGAATCCATACAGGTGTCCATCGATCAATTGAGGGGTCATCATGTGCATGCCAAAGTATCGCTCCGTCCAAATAGGTTTAGCTTGAAACTTTTCATCTATTTGTAATAGGACACCTCCCTTTTGGTAGCAGTCGGAAATGAAGATTTTATTGTTGGGTAGCACGAGTGGCGTGGAGGCTAGAACCGATTCATATACGTCCGCCCGCCACGGGAATCGGCAATGAAGTTTTCCGGTTTTTGGGTCAAGTAGAAGGAGGCCACCATGAGTCGGCTTGCTTTCTCCCGCCGCAATGACGAGGGCGACATCCTTGCCGTGGAGTTTTGCCATGACTGGTGAGGCGTAGGATGCTCCCCAAGTATCTTCGTGAGTCCAAACCGTTTTGCCGGTTTCTAAACTTACGCCAATTACGGAACTTCCGGAGGATTCCTTCTCTTTCCCCCCAGTGTTCAAGATGAGTAGGTCGCCGTGGATCATTGGGTTAGGTCCATAGCCAAAGAAGTATTGCGGGATTGAGAGTTCGGTTTTGAGATCGCGTTGCCAGATGACTTTTCCTGAATCGAGGTCAAGGCAATGGAGTTTGGCGGTCACACCAATAAGGTAGATTTTCCCTTTGTGTATTACCGGGCTGGAACGAGGGCCGGAAGAGAAACCGTAGCGGTCCCGGTATTTGATAGGATAAGAGAAGGTCCAAAGTCGTTTCCCGGTTTCAGGGTGATGGCAGTCGAGGGTTTCTGCCGATTTGACAGCGTGAAAGTGGAGGAGCTTCCCGTCTGCAAGAATTGGGGAGGCGTAGGATTCACCGCGCGCCAGCTCAAAGACTGCTTTCAGTCCGGTTTCCGGAAACTTCGTGAGGAGTGGCTCTTCCGGAGATGTGCAATTGTCGTTGGGGCCAAAGACGCGGGGCCATTCGGAGACTTTGGCGTCTTTGGAGAGAGGCTTCGGTGCAGCGTGAAATTTCTCAGGAAACTCCTTGGCTGCGAGAGCCAAGGGAAGGAGTGTCAGGACGATTGATTTCATCATGGTTGGAGTGTAGCCGATGAGGGGGGGCTTGGTCTCTCAAAAAGTATCGTTCTGCTATCGGGGAAAACCCGGTCGGGATTGAGCATTCGTGCTTCCCTCNNAGGGGAATCCCATTTTTAGTGGCGGGGATGAAANGANTTTTGGCAACCGCGATTGGGGCGTTGATTACTTGTGTAGTGACGGCAGAAGAAAAGTGGCTCTCTTTTAAGGGAAATGAAGGACCGGGAAAAGGGAAGCACATCGTGTTGGTTTCAGGTGACGAGGAGTATCGCTCCGAAGAGACGATGCCGATGTTGGCCAAGATTCTATCCCATCGCCACGGCTTTGATTGTACTGTGCTGTTTTCTTGGAGTAAGGATGGAAAATACATTGATCCCAATAATGCCGGTGGCGTTCGTGGATGGGATCAGTTGGCTAAGGCTGATCTGATGATCATTGGAACGCGTATGCGGACCGTCACTCCGGAGGATGCCAAGTACATGACTGATTTCCTGAACACCGGGAAGCCGGTCGTGGGATACCGGACCTCGACTCATGCCTTCAAAGGGAGCTGGAAATTTGGCACTATTTCAGGAGACGATTGGGGGATTAAGATTGTCGGTGAGAGATGGGTGAATCATCACGGAAAACACAAAGGGCAGGGCGCGCGTGGCGTGATCGAGCTTGCGAACAAGGATCACGCGATCTTGAATTCGGTGAAAGACGTTTTCGGTCCCAGTGATGTTTATGGGGTGAAGAATCTTATCGATGCGGATACCGTTCTTCTTCGTGGAGCAGTGACGGAAACACTCGATCCGGCCTCCAAGAATGTAAGCGGTAAGCAAAACGAGCCCATGATGGCTTTGGCCTGGTTGCATCCATACACGGCTCCAAATGGCACGACCAAGGGGCAGGCTTTTTGCACTACGATGGGAGCGTCAGTTGATTTTCTTAGCGAAGACCTTCGCCGCATCGTCGTGAATGCGACTTATCACCTCTTCGGCTTGAAGGTGCTTGATAAAGCGGACGTCGATTACGTGGATCCTTTCTTTCCGAGTTTTTACGGTTTTTGGAATGGTAAGCATGCCAAAATCTGGAGTGAGCGGAAGATGGTTCCTGCTGACTTTGGCTTGGGAAAAACTCCACACGTGACTTCTCCTCCGGGGACTCCTGATTGGCCCCATATACCAATGAAAAAGTAGGGATGATGGACTGGCAGACTTACCTCTCGGACTGGGAGCTGATTGCGGAGGAGCAGGGTTTTAAGACCCGTAAATTGATCGAGGTAGGCGGTTGCGCGGTGTGGGCCTCTGAGAAAGGAGATCCCTCCCTTCCAACGGTTTATCTTTCCTCTGGCGTCCATGGAGATGAGCCATCCGGGCCGCAGGCTTTGTTGAATTTGCTGAGGGACGGTTTTTTTGGTGAAGAGTATCACTGGTTGATTTGCCCCGCGTTGAATCCGACGGGATTGCAAGCGGGGACAAGGGAAAATGCCAGAGGCGTGGATCTCAATCGCGATTATTTCATGTGCGAGGCTGAAGAGGTCTGTGCGCACATCGAGTGGTTGAAGAGTCAAAAAATACCCGATTTATTTCTATCGCTTCACGAAGACTGGGAGAGCAGTGGATTCTATTATTACGAAATCAATTGCGGAGGAAAGGGAGTAGGCTACCAAAGTATTATGTCGGCGGCATCGGCCCATTTTTCGCCAGAGCCTAAGTTGATGATTGATGATCATCCTGTGACCGAGAGAGGATGGATTTTTCATTCCGTGGAGCCGGATCTTCCCGAGGGGTGGCCCGAGGCGATCTATCTCGCCAAGATGGGTTGCCCGCTTTCGCTGACTTTTGAGACGCCAAGCAGCGCTGATTTGAGTGATCGCATGGCTTGTCATCAGGCGGTGGTGAAGGAAGCGATTGTTAGAATTCCACAGAGTTATAATTTCTAAGTGCTTCTGCACTTGCGGGGAAAGGAGATTCTCGCAATTCTGGCAGCATGTCATCCGAAGAAACTGTTGTCTGGAAAGGTCGTTCTAATCAGATTGTGAATTTTTGGCCTCTTGTGACCAGTATTCTTATTACGATCGCTTTAATCGTTGGCGCTTTTTACAGCAGCGGTTGGGTTGCGGCGGGCGCAATCATTCCTTTGGTTTATTGCGGATGGGTTTGGCTGCAAACCAAGTGTAAGGTGTTCGAATTCACCAGTGAGCGGATTCGCATATATCAAGGTGTTTTTAGCCAGGATATTGATGAGGTGGAACTGTATCGCGTTAAGGATACCCGTCTTCTCAAGCCATTCTGGTTTCGGATTTTCGGCCTCTCTACGATTGTGTTGAATACTTCCGACCGCACTTGTCCGACAGTGGAGATCAAGGCCGTCAAAGATGGGCCAGGAATTCGGGAGAAGCTGCGGAAGCAAGTGGAGATGCTACGCGATAAGAAGCGTGTCCGCGAAGTCGACTTCGAAGGAAGCGATGGAGACGAGATGGAATTCGAAGGAGACGAGATGTAACCCCGACCTGTTTATGCGTTCGGCAGGGTGAGGCCCTTGCGGTAGCGTTCGCTGTCTAACCTCTTGGCTGCTGCCGCAAATTTACCGGTGGGTTTTTTGCTATCGCTGGCCAATGAGACGGCGAGCTTGGGTATGGCTTCTTTGACATCGGAGTTCGTTTGCAGGGTAGCCTTGACTTGTTCCCGAGAGGAGGATTTGCCGAGAGCTAGGGTGTGAGTTCCCATAAGTGTGATGCCTGGGGAATAGTGTTCATTTTTTGCCGTGTGCGGTTGGCTCTGTTTTCCGCTGAGGCAGGCATCGACCCATGAGTGATACTAGGTGGCCTCGGGGTAGATCACAGCGACGGGGCCCTGCATGCAGATGCGGAGGCAGTCGGCTTTCGAGCGTTGAATAAGGGGTTGTGGGCCGCAGAGTTTGAGTTCCTTGAGCCGGTTTTAAGAAATTGCCAGGAGGCCATGCCCTCATCAGCGGCGCAGCACTTCGCTTTGGTGGGAGTGGTGCAGAGGAAAATATGTCGCTTATACTTTCCCAGGTTGAGTGCCTTGGCAGTCGATGCGAGCAGATCACTCATTTTTCTTGGGATTTTCGTCTTCCTTCTGCTTTTCTTCCTCTTTCTTTTTCTCGGTGGGTAGGGGGACTTTTACCCCATTGAGGATCTTGTGAAGAAGAATATCGTCTTCGTCCAGGGATTCGGTTTCAAGTTTGAAGGCTAGGCCAAGAACTTGGTCGCCTTTTTTAAAGGCTTGGCGGGATGCCTCGTTGAGGAGTTCAAAATAATCACGAACAGCTTCCTCAAAATCTTCTTCGTAGGATTCCCAGAGGTCATTTGCGTCGGTCTGGGCATCATCAAAGTAACGTTTAATTTTTTTCGGAGTTCTCGCGGGGATTTCTTCGGGGAGCCAATACTCTCCCTCCATTGCCTTGAGCTGTGCGATCAGGAATTGTTGTTGATCCGGATTGAGTCGATCATCGAGGTCGATGACTTCCGAGGTCGATTTTTTGACGAAGTCATCTATGATATCGTCATACTTTTTCCGAAAGCGACCATAGTTTCTTCCGTGTTTGTTGATGATGTCCATCCGGACTTCCGCAAAGGCTTTTTCGAGAGCGGTGGGTTCATCTTCGGGGGCTTCGGCGACGGTGGAGAAGTTGCGTTGAGACGGGTGGGACCATTCGATAAGGAGGAAGTTGACCGGCATCTGGGTTCCGCTTTCGTCATTAGCGCCGACTTGTCCGTCCATTTTTCTGATTACCAGGAATTCTTCCCCTTCGCCAAAGTTGTCTGGCTGCCCAGGTAGCCAGTTGATAAAGTCGAAGCTTTCTCTGGTGACATTCTCCCATTCGTCTTCGTCATTTTTTCGACCACCAATCCAGCACGATTTTTGCTCCTCGAGGACTCCCTGAAGAAGTCTGTGTGTATAGGCTACCTCGTTTTCATTGGACATGACAGCGAGGTGTCCCTCTCCTAAAATTGCAAGGTTCGACGCTTCGTCCCATTGCATGGCTCTGCGAACAAGGAGAAACCGAGAGCCCCCGACATTGGCGGTACCGGCTGGGAAGATGGGAGCGCGTTTTTCGTTTAAGGCGGCGGCGGTGCGAGCGAGTTGGGATTCGAGGGAGGAGGGTGTCGTTCCGTCGAGTTTCCATTCGAGAATGAAGGGGAGTTTAAGCGAAGCCGGGTGGTCTTTGAGGAGGGGAGCGCTCTCCGAGAGCGCGGCGAAGTCTTCACCATCAGGGGTGGTAGTCGTTTCGTTGTCTGGCCCTCCTTCGGTCCATACCGAAGCGGCGACCGCTGTGCCATCTTGCCAGTGCCATTTCCCTTCAGTTCCCGAATCAGAGGCCCCCACCCAGATGGCTGATTGCTCTTTAAATGATTCGCGAGCCCACTTGAGGGTTTCGGGATCGGGGAAGAGGGCGAGGCTTGCTCCAAAGGTGGATGACAGTTTGTTTGCTTCGTGCCAAGTAACCGGGCTCTTGGCGTAGAAGTAAGCCGAGCCATTGCGCTTTTTAGTAAAGGGTGGGAATTCCTCCCGCTTACCGGCGAGGAGGTCTTCCCCGAGGCGCTGGAGAGCTTGGAGAGGTGTTTCTTTGACAACGACTTTCTCAGGTTTCTTCGGAGCATCCTTTTTGGGTCGCTTCGGCTTCAACTTGGGTGGGCCAGGTGTAGGTTTTTGGGGTGTCTTGTCGACGACCTTTTTGGGAGTATCTTTCTCTTTTTTCTCGGAGTCATCAATGACGGGAATGTGATGTTCCTCGGTTTTGTTGAAAAAAGCGAAGTAGGCGAAGGCTCCTCCTCCGCCCAGAATAAGCAGGATGAGGAGTAGGGGGAGAAAGGAAGAGTTCTTGTGGCTGGCGAGGCTGGGGTTTGCCATGACGGGCCTTGGACCGTTATGAGTGGGAGCGGCAAAGCGCGGGCCGGAAAGCTTTGGCGCTAGCTTGTCGAGGGAATCGGCAAGATCCTGGGCATCGTGATACCGTGTTGACGGGTCGGCGTGGGTGGCTTTTTTAAGGATGGCATCGATCCGAGGATCGTTGCCAATGGTCATGCCAGTGGAATCCGCTGCAGGGGGTTCTCCGCTGAGGAGTTCGTAGAGGAGGGCCCCAATTGAGAAGATATCCGATCGTTGGTCGACGGGGTGGTCGTTTTTGTAGACTTCTGGGGCGGTGTAGCCGGGGGTGCCGAAGACAACGCTTCCCGACCCGTCTTGATCCAAGGGGCGGGCGAGTCCGAAATCGCCGATCTTCGGATTAGCTTCGAGATCGAGCAGAATGTTGGCCGGCTTAATGTCCCGGTGGATGATGCCGCCGGCATGTGCATGAGCGAGACCACGGGAGATGGTCGAGACCATTTCAAAGGCCACGAGCGGATCGATGGCTTTTTTGTGAACGGAGTAGTAAAGGGCCTTTCCCTCTACGAATTCCATGACGATAAAGAGCATTCCATCAATGTTACCAAAGTCATACACCCCGATGAGGTTGGGGTGGTTCAGCTTGGCCATGGCCTTGGCCTCGGCTTCGAATGAGGCCCGGAAGTTTTCATCTTGGCCAAATTCCCGGGGCAGAATTTTAATGGCGACAAGTCGATCGAGCGATCGTTGGGTTGCGCGGTATACGGCACCCATTCCTCCTTGCGCAATGAATGCTTCGATCTCGTAGGCCGGAAAAAGNGGAGCCAACTCCTCGAGAGAGGGAGCGACGAATTCGGCCGGATTGNNNGGTGTCTCTGACATTTTTGGGAAAGGCTCTACCCAAAAGCGGNGCGATGCGGCTTATTTAGAATAGAATTNTGCTACTACTATTAAGACGGGGAAATAGTCTGAATCCTTGCAGAGGTCTTGAAATTAGAGAATTTCGGCGATTTGAACAGCGTTGAGTGCGGCTCCTTTCTTCACTTGATCTCCGACGACCCAGAGAGCGAGAGCGTTGGGGAGGACCTGATCTTCGCGAATCCGTCCAACGAGGCAGTCGTCTTTCCCGGTGGTGTCGAGTGGGACTGGGTAGAGTGACCGTGATGGATCGTCGACGAGTCTCAGTCCGGGGCAGCTTGAGAGCGCTTCGTGGGCCTCACTGACCGTGGGGTCCTCTTCGAAAATCGCGGTGAGTGAGATCGAGTGTGATCTCATAACGGGGACACGTACGCAGGTGCAGGTCACCTTGAGCTCTGGGAGATCGAGAATCTTGCGCCCTTCATGGAGCATTTTTTGCTCCTCCTTTGTGTAGCCACTGTCCTCGAAGGAATCGACATGGGGGATAACATTGTGGGCAATTTGGTGGGGATAGACCCTCTTTTCTGTAGGGTTTCCATTAGTGAGAGCCTTGATTTGAGCATCGAGCTCCGCGATTCCCTGGGCGCCACTGCCAGAGACGGCTTGATAAGTGGAGGCGATAATTCCCTTAAGGCCAAAAGCTTTGTGGAGTGGGGCCAGCCCCATTAGCGTGATGATAGTGCTGCAATTCGGGTTGGCGATGATGTTGCGCGGATGGTTTTGGGCGGCCTCGGGATTGATTTCGGGAATGACGAGGGGCACATCTTCGTCCATTCTGAAGGCGGAGGAGTTGTCGATGACGACGCATCCTGCCTTTGCCGCGATGGGGCCGTAATCAAGGGAAATTCCTCCTCCAGCAGAGAAGAGAGCAATGTCGATGCCCGCGAAGCTGTCGGCGGTTAGCTCCTTGATAGTAATCTCTTCCCCTCGAAAGGTGAGCTTTTGTCCGGCTGATCTGGCAGAGGCTAGAAGAGTAAGCTGGGAGAGGGGAAAGTTCCGTTCTTCGAGGCACACAAGCATTTCGCGCCCTACTGCTCCGGTAGCTCCAACAATGGAGACATGAGGCTGATTATTCATGGGAGGCGGGAACATAGCGGGACTTTTTCACGATGCAATACTGGGTTTATTGGAAGCTCGCTTTCCTGAAGAAGTAAGAAAAACCTTACTTAACGCCTTGCAAGCCCCGGAGACTTTAGTATCTTTTTCGCCAAGTTGGACAGATCGTATTCGTGCTTTCTGGCTCCTTCTTAGAGTTCTGCGGTGATTTGCTCCTCTGAAGGTAATCGGCTGTAGATCTCAAAAACCAACCAAAACAGAAAAAGAAAATATGAAAATTGCAACCGTCCTCGGTCTCGTCGCAGCTCTTGCTGGTTTCTCACTGTCCTCTTGCGGCAGCACTCCTGAGCCAGCACCAGTGCCTGCTCCCGTTGAAATTCCTGCTAAGTAATTTCGACAGACCTGAAAAAAGGTTTCGCTCGGAGAGTTCGGCTCGACGTCGTCTCTCCGGGCCAATTCTGTTCACAGTCACACCAAATTCTATACTATGAAATTTTTTAAACTTATTGCCCTTTCCGCTTTCGCGATTGGATCACTTGGTCTCAGCTCGTGTGGTTGCCCTTGTGAAGAGCCTGTTCCCTCTCTCAAGCCTCTCCCTGCGTTCAAAGAGCTTCCTGTGCTCAAAGAGCTTCCTGTTACTGACGAGAAGTAATCTAACACCACAGGGGTAAAGTTATTTTCCAAGAGCCGCGATTTCGATCGCGGCTCTTTTTTTGAGAGCAAAGAGAACTTCCCATTGAATTCTTTCAGGCCTAGATTGTTGGATCACAGATGAATAAGAAATTTTTAATCCACATGACGGTCTTGTTGTTCATGACCATAGTCACAGGTGTCTCGTGGGCTGGAGCAAATGCCAAGGCTGAACAGGCAAAGAAGGATGCGGAAGAGGCCTATTTGAATGACGATTATGCCGAGACCTACATCGGTGACGAGGCTGACCGGACGGGGGATGTCATGATCGCGACAGCAGTGCCTTTCATGATCACAGTGCTGTATGCCGGTATTTTAGGGGTGATTTATTTTTTGCCTGCAGCAGCAGAAAAAGTCTCGGAGGAAGTATATGGTTCGACGGAAGAGATCGACGAGGATGGGATGCACGATGCGCGGGCCGCATTTGCGAAAGGAGAATATACCGAAGCCATCCGGCTTTATCGGGAGGTCTGGGAGCAGGATAAGGCTAATCGATTTCCCATCGTGGAAGTCGCCAAGATCCAGCACGATAATTTGGAGAGCCCGTCTCTGGCAGTTGATACCTTGATTGAAGCTCTTGAGTCGAACGATTGGCGGGAGAATGATACTGCTTTCTTCATGTTCCGAATTGCCGATATTTACGAACATGATTTGGAGCAGCATGAAGGGGCGATTCAAATACTTCGGCAGGTGATCGAGGAATTACCCGGTGGCAGGCATGCCGCCAATGCTACTCATAAGCTGAGGGAACTTGGTGCGATTTAGAGGGAGAACCGGTGTCTTGGTTATTGAAAAAATGGCAGAACTTTATCGTTCTCGCTCCTTTGGCCTCCCTGGCATTTGCCTCGCTTTCAGGTGTGCTCTTTTCGGAATCAGTGGTGTGGGCACTCGGATTTCTTGGGCTCGCCCTGTTATTTTCCCAGCCTGACTGGAAATGGAGGATGCTCGTAGTTTGTCTGGTTGTTTGTGTGGCGTGGCGAACCGAAGTGATTGAATCTCGGGTGGGAGAAAGTCACGGGCAATCGGGAAGCGAGTTTGTTGAGGGAACTCTCACCTTGGGGCGGGTCGATGCTGTTTTTGAAAGTCAACGATCCGGGCGGCTTGAGATGAACAGTGGTGAAGTCCGCAAAGTGATGGTGATGCGTGCCTCGGAGTATCGTGCAGGCGAGATTCTTGAGGTGAGAGGGAAGTTGTTCTCTCCCGGAACTCTCAGAAATCCAGATGAGTTTTCCATGTTGGATTACTGGAAAAACAAATCGATTGAGCGGGGCTTGTCCATCGTCGTTGCTGAGTCCGGGGGGCTACGTTGGCAATCGGCTCCCGTCCGATGGGCGGAGAGGTTGAAGTTAAGACTGCAAGAGGGCGTCAGCGCCGGTCTGGAGAATGACTTGGTGGGTCAATCGGTAATTCAAGCGATGGTGTTGGGTGAAAAGCCGCCTGCCGATTCCGAAATCAGCGTGGCCTTTCGGGAGAGCGGAGCAATGCATGTTTTTGCCGTGAGTGGTTTGCATGTCACCTTGGTGGGAGCGATCACCTGGATGGTGTTGATGAATCTCCCCGTTCCCCGGCGGGTGGGGGTAGTCGTCGTGCTTCTGGCGATGGTGTCCTATGCTATGGTCACGGGCGCCCGGCCGCCCGCAGTTCGGGCGACCTTGATGGCAATTTGTTTCCTTGGAGCCTTTGTGCTGCGACGACGTCCTTCGTTGTTCAACGCGCTCGCCTTGAGTTTTGTGTTGGCGGTGGTTTGGGATCCAACGCAAGTGAAGCAAGTCGGATTTCAATTGTCGTATGGGGTCCTGATGGCGATTGGGGCAGGTGTTGGGGTGGCTTACCGTTTCACGGGAAAGTTCGCCGAGGTAGATTCCTTTTTCCCACTGCGGCTTCTCGATGTTTGGCCGCGGAGGTGGCTGGCGGTGAGGAGATATTTTGCGGCTCTTGGTGCGACTTCGATTGTGGCCTGGCTGGGGTCATTTCCTTTTATGCTTTGGCATTTTGGAATTGTCACGCCGATCTCGGTGCTCGCGAGTCTTGCCCTAATCCCTCTCACCACCGTGACTCTTGGGTTGGCTTTTGCGGGTTCTTTTCTGGGTGTATTTTTGCCGGAGTTGGGAATGCTCTCGAATCGACTTAATGGCGCGATTGCTCGCACGGCATACTATACGGCGGATGGTTTTGCGTCCGTGCCCATGGGGCATTGGAAGGCAAGGCGGGGAAGCGGTGCGGATTGGGTGGTGTTCGATCCGGCGGATGGCGGAGCGGCGTCCTATCTGGATGTGGGGGGAGGCGTGATGATCGATGTCGGAAGTGAGAAATTCTATCGTCATACTCTACGGTCGATTTTGAGAAAATGGGGTGTGGAGGTGGAGGTGCTAGCCTTGAGCCATCCAGATGGAGATCACGTCGGAGGAGCTCATCTCTTGATGCAACAGGGGGATTTGAGGAAGGCGATTATTCCAACGATGAAAGCTCGAAGTCCCAGCTACCGGGATTTCATCTCAGGAGCTGAAGATCATGGTTGTGAGATTCTTGTGGGGGCCTGTGGAGAGCGCTACCAATTGAGTGGGGATGTTTGGCTGCAAGTGATTCGAGAGGGATTGTCACAAGATCGTGGAATTGCAGACAATCGCACCATGGTGATACGGGTGCATTGGAAAGGCTGGCGTATCCTCTTGCTAGGGGACTTGGGTTTGGAAGATGAATTGGCGTTGTTGGAAGGAGAATATGATTTGGCAGCCGATGTCATTCTTCTTGGGAGGCATCATCATGGAAATTCTATCAACATGCCTTTTTTGAAAGCAACTGGTGCCAAAGCAGTCATCACGAGTGCGGCGAATTATCCGCCTTTTGAAAAGCCTCCCAAAAATTGGGTTCAAACGATGGAGCGTAACGGAATAGAGATTTTCAATCAGGCCGAAACGGGTGCCGTCTTAATGGATTTTGGAGAGAAGGATTTGGAACTCAGAGCCTTCCTTGAAGAAGAGAAAAAGCTGATTCTCGAGCGTTAAAGATAACGTCGTTCGACTCGTGGCGTGATTTGGGTGAGAAGCTCCCAGGGAATGGATCCAGCTTTGAGCGCGAGATCTGACACGAGAAGGTCGGTGCCAAAGAGGATCGCTTCATCGCCGGGTTGGCATTCGGAAAGTTCGGTAACATCGACGATGATTTGGTCCATCGTGACCCGGCCGAGAAGTGGACAGAGCGTGCCGTTGATGAGGACCTTGGTTCCTTTTTCGGAAAGTGAACGGGGGTACCCATCGCCATACCCGATCCCAAGAACAGCCGTCTTGGTGTCGCGGGTGAGCAAGGTTCGCCCGTATGAGACACCATGACCTTTGGGAAGTTCGTTGATCACCGAAATGCGTGTTTTGAGCGACATCACGGGCTTGAGTTGTTTTTGCTCATCCGGAAAGGGCGAGATTCCATAGAGCAGGAGGCCGGGGCGCACGAGGTTGCTTGTTGTGCTGCGGTATTTCATCAGCCCGGCGGAATTGCTGATGTGGATGTGAAAAGGGGAATGATCCTGTGGGATGGTGGCAGCAATTTTATCGTAGAGAGCGATTTGTTGACGCGTGAAGGTTTCGTCTTCATCTGCGACCGGAAGATGGGAGCCGATGCCGGTGAGCTTGATTCCGGGGGATGACTTTATGGCGACAAGGGCTTCTGGAATTTGGTCGGGCAAAAAACCGCCCCGGCCCATTCCGGTATCTAAAGCAAGGTGGGCGGAAATTGGTTTTGCCCTCCCGAGTTGATTAAAGTGGGCGATTTCGTCGAGAGAGCAGAGGCAGGGTGTCCATTCGTTTGAGGCAATTTCAGCGCGTTCTGCCGGGAGGGTCGCGCCGAGGATATAGGGCGTGGTTTTGATGCCTGCGCGGGCGAGTCGGCGGGCCTCTCCGGCATTGGCGACGCCGAGAAATGGCAGGCCGCAACTGTCGAGCGCGCGGGCGGTTTCCTCCAGACCGTGGCCGTAGGCTTCGGCTTTGATCACCGCCATGACCTCCTTGCCAGAGAGCTTGCGGGCAACGGCGAGATTGTGAAGGAGGGCTCTCAGGTCGATTTCGGCCCAGGCGCGTGGTGGTGATTCGGTCACGGGGAGACAATAAAGGGAATTTTGGATTTAGAAATTCCCAATTCCTCCGCTGAGGATTCTTCCATGGCCGAGAAAGTAAGTGAAAACGAGAAATTAGGGTCTTTTTACCTATGCAATGAACATGACACCAAGAAAAGCGAGGTCAGGGATGATTTGCTTCTCTACGACTCAAAGGACCTCGTTACGCAAGGGGTGGTGCTGGGAATGACGGGTTCTTGAAAGACCGGGCGATGTATCGGTCTGCCCTCGGAGGCGGTTATGAATAATATTTCGGCGATTATGGTCGATCCCACGGGAGAGGTTCCCGAGTTGGAAGAGAAATTTGATGCTACACGAACAGCCCTTGAGCCGAAAGCCATCAAGCCTTATAAAAAAGACATCGATGTTCGCGCGGTGTCATTGCTTTGGCTTCCCTGCGACGATGAAGGTCAACCTTTCTGGTAAACAATGAGTCTTGCTGAGTTAAATTACACCACCGAAGAGGAGGTTATGTTCTTCGATACCGATTGTGGTGGCGTAGTGCACAATATCGCCTACTTACGCATGATCGAAACTTGTCGCACCAAATTGGCAGGCCTGATGGGGATGGATCTTCCTACGATGGCGAAGACGCAGCTGTATCCAGTGGTTGTTCGGACTGAGATTGATTACCGCGCTTCGGCGAAGCTGGGTGATCATTTGGAAATCAACGGCCACGTAACGGAATTCGAGCGGGTGAGGTTTTGGTGTGAATTCACCATGGTGAGAAAAGGCGAGACCAAGCCCTTGATCACCTGTCGTCAAGCTTTGGCTTTGGTGCAGATGCCGCAGAGCCGTCCCCAGCGCCTGCCCACGGAATGGCGGGAACGTTGGTGTTCGGAGTGATTTCCCGCCTTGAGTGCTCTCGAAGAGGGGCTAGGGTCGCGGGTATGAACAAATTGCTCGCGATTTTCTTTCTTCTAGGCGCCTTGGCGAAGGCTTCGGTAGAGGATCAGTTAAAATTAGCGGGAGAGAATGCTTCCGAAATTTCCGGGTTTCTTGAAGCCGCTGGAAAGAAACATGGTCAATTCGGAGCCAAAGCAGCGCGTTTTTTGGTGAAGGGAATGCCCCCGAGGGATCTTCAGTCATTGAAGAGGGATTTCCTCATGGAAAATCTCTCCTTGGCCTTAAAAGCACGAAAGCAATTCACGTGGGCCAAGGCGGTGCCCAAGGAAATTTTTCTGAATGATGTTCTTCCCTATGCCTCGCTCGATGAAACCCGTGAGTCCTGGCGGCCGGAATTTTATGAACAATGCTCCAAGTTGGTGAAGGATTGTAAGACAGCTACCGAAGCTGCCCAGACAATCAATAAGGAGTTCTTCAATATCATCAAGGTGCACTACAATACGGGGCGGAAAGCGCCGAACCAAAGCCCGGCCGAATCGAGAGCTCTGGGGATGGCGACTTGTACGGGATTATCAATTATTTTGGTCGATGCCTGCCGATCGGTTGGAGTGCCGGCACGCATTGCGGGAACGGCGCTTTGGTCGAACAAGCGGGGGAATCATACCTGGATCGAACTTTATGATGGCGGGTGGTTCTTCACGGGGGCTGACGAGTATAACAAAAAAGGCTTAAATCGCGCATGGTTTACCGGTGATGCCTCCAAGGCGATTGCGAGTGACTGGAAGCATGCCATCTGGGCGAGTTCCTGGAGGAAATCGGGAAGTCATTTCCCCATGGTTTGGGCGCTCAAGAATAAGAGTGTGGCAGCAGTCAATGTCACTGATCGATACGCCAAACCTGTTGAGAAGAAGGGAAGCGATGTAGTTCTCAATTTGCGTGTTTGGGATCGCCGGGGTGGAAAACGAATCGTGGCGAAAATTAGCTTGGTCGGGAATGCTGAGACAGTGACCTCCAAAGCGGGAACGTCAGATCTGAATGATATGGCCACCCTTAAAGTGTCCGCTGATTCATCCCATAAAATTGAGGTGGCGTTTGGCGGAGTGAAACGGACTGCGATGGTGAGATCTCCTGGTAAAGGAGAGACCACCGTTGAAGTGTATTGGGATCAATTGGGTGTAGTGGCTGGTTTCAAGGAAGGCGTGATGGATTGGCTTAAATTGCTTCCGGAAGAGCGTCATCTTTCGGTTCCGGAAGGAGCGATTACGAAGGGAGAGGCAGAGGAGGCGTCAGGATTGATTTTCGGGAAGTTGCAGGAAGATTCGCTGCAAGAGCGGAAGGCGGAATTGAATGCGAAGGTGATCAAGGCGGCAGGCAAGGAGATGAAATTTCTCGAGAAGGTCTTTGGCGAGGCGAAAGAGGGAGAGCGGTCCTTGTGGATTTCCATGCATGGTGGTGGAGGTGCTCCGGCTCGTGTAAATGACCAACAATGGCAAAACCAAATCAGGCTATACGCTCCGGCTGAGGGGATCGTGGTCGCTCCGCGTGCACCAACGAACACCTGGAATCTTTGGCATCAAGGCCATATCGATGATCTCTTTCAGCGTTTGATCGAAAACATGGTCGTAGTGCGGGGAGTGAATCCCAATATGATTTACCTGATGGGTTACTCGGCGGGGGGCGATGGCGTCTATCAACTGGCACCGCGGATGGCGGATCGTTTCGCGGCGGCCTCGATGATGGCGGGTCATCCCAATGATGCGAATCCCCTCGGTCTTCGAAATTTGCCCTTCATGATCTTCATGGGTGGCAAGGATGCAGCTTATAAAAGAAATCAGGTCGCTGCCGAGTGGGGGGAGAAGCTGGAGAAGTTGCGCGCAGGTGACTCTGGTGGTTATTTGCACAAAGTAACGATTTACAAAGAGTTCGGTCATTGGATGAATGGTAAGGACCGAGAGGCTCTTCCGTGGATGGCCAAGAACACTCGCAATCCTTGGCCGCAGACGGTAGTCTGGCGTCAAAGTAATCGCACTCATGATCGATTCTATTGGCTTTCGGTTCCTAAGGATCAGGCCAAGGGAGGGCAGGTAATCGAAGCCCGGGTGATTGGGCAAAAGATTGAGGTCAAGGCCGAGGGGATTCAGCAAGTAACACTTCGTTTGAGTGACGAGTTACTCTCTTTGGATGAAGAAGTAATCGTCATTGTGAATGGTGCGGAAAAATTTCGGGGGAAAGTGACGCGGAGTGTGGAGGCAATTTGGAGTTCCTATCAGGAACGCCTCGATCCTGCTGTGGCTGCGGTTGCCCAACTCAATCTCAGGTTTTAATGGAACCGAAGCGCTACCGCTGTCAGCGGGTGAAGTCACCGATTTTTATCGATGGCTCGATGAGTGATTCTGCCTGGGCGGACCTGCCTTGGTCGGACGATTTTGTCGACATCACGGGACAAGATGAACTGAAGCCGCAATTCAGAACGCGGGTAAAGATGGGGTGGGACGATGAGTTTTTCTACGTCGGAGCCGAGCTGGAAGAGCCCCATGTCTGGGGAACGATCACTGAAAAGAACGCGGTGATGTTTGAGGATAATGATTTTGAGGTCTTCATCGATCCGGATTGCGATGGTTTGAATTACTACGAATTTGAAATTAACGCGCTCGGGTCTATATGGGAACTGAGTCTTCCGAAGCCTTACGGGGAAGGCGGAATTCCCCTACTGGGATGCAATCTTGATGGTTTGAAGAGCGCGGTGCATGTGCGAGGCTCCTTGAATAATCCTGATGATCTCGATGAAGCTTGGTTGGTTGAGATTGCTTTTCCGTGGTCGGAGTTGCAGAAGTATCATCGGGGGAAGCAGTCACCTCCGCAGCCCGGAGATTCTTGGAAGATCAATTTTTCACGAGTGCAGTGGGAGCATGAAGTCGTGGACGGGAAGTATGTTCGTATTCCACCTCACGGAACGCCCTTGGCCGAAAGTCTTGATCCGGAAGAGCAGGAGCACCCCGAAAATAACTGGGTATGGAGCCCGCAGGGGGTTGTGAATATGCACCTCCCGCTGAGATGGGGAGTGGTGGAGTTTTGCTAGCGAAGACGAGTAATTCAGCAAGGGAGAGCAAGTTCAACTTTCATTGAAACCCCATAGCTGGAGAAGGTCGGCTTTGATTCCGCGTTGTTGGAGATTTCTTAAATCAGGATGAGTCAATTTTTTATCGGACATCAAGTTCTTGAAAGGCGCGTTTGATGACGCGGATGATGTATTTGTTTTTGGCGACTTGGGTGCTGAGAGCTTTTTTCATTTCCGCCTCGGCGGGTTTGGCTTGGTCGTCGATTTCGTCGAGGACGATGGCTGATTGAAGCTGTTCCCACTCGGCTCCGTTGATGAGGAGGTGTTGTAGAACAGGAAGGGCTTTCGCAGGTGATCCCATGTGGCAGAGGGCGCGTGATGCGGCGATTTGGACGGCGGGGGATTTGTCCTTGAGAACTTGGGTGAGTTTAGCTTGGGAGGGTTTGGCTTTTTCTCCAAGGTTGCCGAGGCCGGTAGCTCCCCAGTAGCGGAGGGCGGGGTGGTGAGCGTCGAGAAGCTTGGTCAGGCTGGGCAGAGCGGACGGGCCGGATGACGCAAGGACGGCGGCTTCGGCGAGTTGCTTGGCGAGGGCGTCGCCATTCCTCTGTCGTAGGATGGCGTAGCGGCTGCCGACTTCTTTTTCGAGTTCGATGATGATGGGCTCGGCGATGAGGCCAACGTCCTTGGTGTCCTTGACCCACTTGAGATGGGCAGAGCGGAGGCGTTTGAGTTCACCGGCGAATTTAGGGTCGTCGGCGAGGTTGTTGAGTTCGTTCGGATCGGCCTCGCAGTCGTAGAGTTCTTCGTTGGGCTTGGTGGGGTTGAAGAATTTTTCGGCTTTGGGCTTGAGCTTTCCGGCTTCGTGAAGGTTTCGCAGTTCCTTCATGGTGACGCCTTTCTCGGGAGTCTCCATGTATTGGTAGAAGGTTTTAAGGGGCTCGTAATTGCGGATGTATTTGAAGCGCTTGTCCCGGACCATGCGGATGATGTCGTAGCGCTCGTCCATGCGGTCGCGGGCACCGTAGACGAAGTCACGGGCGGGCGCGATCTGAGCACCTAGGAAGGGCCTACCTTGCATCGTTTTGGGGATAGGGAGACCGGCGAGACTCAGAGTGGTGGGGGCGAAATCAATGGAACTGATGAGTTGATCGGAGACGGTGCCGGGAGCGCCTTGTTTGTTTTGGCGATAGCGTTCGGGAAGGTGGACGATGAGAGGAACTCGGGTGCCAGAGTCGTAAAGCCAGCGTTTGGCGCGAGGGAGTCCGACGCCGTGGTCGGACCAGAAAAAGACGATGGTGTTTTCGGCGAGGCCGTCTTCCTTGAGTTGGGCAAGAAGGTCGCCGGCCCAGGCGTCCATTGCGGTGATGACTTCGTAGTTGCGCTTCCAGTCTTCTCGCACGGCTGGGGTGTCGGGATAGTATGGAGGCAGTGTGGTGAGCTTGGCGGGGTCTTGTCGCTCGGAGGGAGAGAGACTTTTGGTAACGGTTTGATATTTTGAGGTGCTGGCGATACCGGATTCGTGACATCCGGTAAAGTTGAAGACGGAGAAAAAGGGTTGCTTGGGATCCTTGCGATTGCGCCAGTGCCCCTTTTTTCCGGAGACATCCCAGGTTTCCTTGGGCGCTTTGAATTGGTAGTCGGTTTTTGAATTGTTGGTGCAGAAATAGCCTTGTTCGCGGAGGTAGATGGGGAATGGTTTTACCTCGGGTGGGAGTTGGGCATTGCAGCGCATATGGTGGGTGCCGAGAGTGGACTGATATAGTCCGGTGATGATCCCGCTGCGGCAAGGGGCGCAAACGCCAGCAGTAGTGAAGGCGTGGGTGTAGCGGACGCTGCATTTGGCCAGGGCGTCAAGGTGGGGTGTGATGGCATGGGGGTCTCCGTAGCAGCTGATGGTGGGGCTGATGTCTTCGCAGGAAAGCCAGAGGATGTTGGGACGGTCTTGGGCGTGCGTGGTGAAGAGGAAGAGCAGGGAAAAGAAAGGAACGAGCTTCATTTGGAGGCGGAGTAATACTTCCCTGAAGTCTTGGGGGCTTTCAGTTCATTGGAAGTAAAAAAGCCCACCCGGAGCAGTGCTCACGGGGGGGCTTTCGAAAAAGAAGGGCGGATTCTACGCGCTCTCGGGATTGAGAGACCCTTTCGGTTGGGCCTCTTTGCGTCCGAGGGCACGCTTCATCTTGGCAATAGCGGAGTTCTGCAGCTGGCGGATGCGCTCGCGGCTCACGCCGAAGTTTCGTCCGATTTCTTCGAGGGTGAGCGGCTTTTTGCCGTTCAAGCCGAAGCGCTGGTCAATGATAGATGATTCGCGCTCGTTGAGAAGCTTGAGGAGGTCTTCGAGTTCACCATGGTAGTTCTTGTTGGCGAGGGACTCGAGAGGGCTTTCTGCCGCATCGTCACTGATCATCTCGGCGTAGGTCATGCCGACGTCATCATTTACGGGAGCGTCGAGAGAGGTCGGGCGCTGGGAGGCTTGTTTGAGCATCGCAAGCTTTTGCCGGGGTATCCCTAATTCCTCGACCAATTCGTCGTCGGTTGGTTCGCGACCAAGTTCCTCGGCGAGAATAGCGGTGATTCTGCGAATGCGAGCCAGCTTGTCGACCAGATGGACCGGAAGGCGGATTGTCTTCCCCTGATTCGAGAGAGCACGCTTGATCGACTGCTTAATCCACCACGCAGCATAGGTGCTGAGCTTGCCACCCTTTTCGGGGTCGAACTTTTCGACCGCCTTCATGAGTCCGATATTCCCTTCGGAAACCAAGTCGGCTAGGGGAACTCCGTAACTGGAGTAGTCTCGAGCTATTTTGACAACTAGGCGCAGATTCGCTTTAATCATGTGCTCTCGAGCCGCTTCGTCGCCTTTTAAGATACGGTCCGCCAGTGCAACCTCCTCTTCGGCGGTCAGAAGGGGAGTTTTTGTGATCTCTCGCATGTAGAGACGGGTACTGCTGTCGGTATCGAGATTTGACATGGATCGTGGGTGTGAGAAGCGACTCTAGGGAGGTGCAACAAATACCTACCTATGAAAAACGATCCGTCCACCTGTTTTTTGGAACTTTTTTCATTATTTTACCTGAGTCGATGCTTCGTTTGCCCGAACTGGGCCCGGACCCTAGTTTCGCGGCGTGACGGAACTCTTTGCACCAGCGGGGAATTAAGATTGCGCGCGGGCTGCGGTGGCTAGCGGCGGATGCCATTTTCTTTTGTCTGCCACGGTTCAATGCGCGGATGCGGGCGGACAATTTCAAGAAGGCTGATTTGCCGATCGTCGCCGCGAAGAGGTGCACCGTTAAATACCGAGTGACTTCAGCCAATCGAGGCAGGAGGCATGGTCGTTGAAGTCGTATTGCCAGCTTTGGAACCCGAAGGTTTTGCCGGTAGCGATGTTCTCGGGGAGATCGTCGAGATAGGCGGTTTCGGCGGGGATTAGATCGTAGGTATCGACTGCTTTTTGGTAGAAGTCATCGTGGGGTTTGATCGCTCCGACTTCCTGAGAGAAATGGTGATGCGGGAAGTGTTGGAAGACCTCGTATTTCTCCAAAAAGAAAGTGCTGTGAAGCGCGTTGGTATTTGAGAAGAGGATGAGGCAGTGCCCGCCGGCCCGGAGCTTTTCGACAACTTCCCACATGGGGTTGTTGGGAGAGAAGATGTCCTGCCAGGCTTCGGTGTAATCTTGCGGGCTGAGGTTACTTTTTAAGATTTGGAGTGATTTCGTGACGAATTCATTGTCAGAAATTTGGCCGGTTTCGTAGGGGTCTTTTAGAGCACCGAGCTTATCAGGGAGGGGTGCGTTGGCGTCACCGAGGACTTTGGCACGGTAGTTCTCAAAATGAAGTTTTAGGAGGACATTGCCAATATCGAAAAGAAAGGTCATGAATCGGGGAGCTTGGATTCAATGAATTTCGCGGCGTTGGCGGCGGAGTCCGGGATGGCGTGAGCGAGGAGGTTGGTTTTTTGCTGACGCCAGAGTGCTCCTTTGTTGCCGAGGAGTCTGCCAATGGCGTCGCTGATTTTTTGCGGGTCGGTTGCGGGTCGTCCGACCTCGAGGCGTTCGAGGAGTTCGATGTTACCTTCTTCCTGACCAGGCACGATATGATGTATCAACATGGGGCACTGCGCGGCGAGGGCTTCGTGGACGGTGGCTCCACCTGCTTTTCCGACCACGAGGTGGTGGGAGCAGAGAAGGTCGGGAACTTTTTTGCTCCATCCTTTGAGCGTTACGCGGTGCGGGTATTCCTGTTTAATCTCGTGAGCTTTGCGATAGAGACGCCGAACATTGTGACCTAGAACAACGGTGATATGGGTGTCATGTTCAAGAACAGACCGCATGATTTTGCGGACATTAGGCGAGCGAGAGGTGGGGAAGTAGAGAACTTTGAAGGGGGAGATGTGCGCATCCGAGGTGAGTTTGGGGAGTTCACCAAAGCGGGGGCTGACGGGGAACCCGGTGATGGTGATTTTTTCCGGTGCAATCTTTTGGGTGATTAGTGACTCGCGGGTGTGGTTGTCGGTGACGAGTAGGTGATCCGAGGGTGATCGCGTCCAAGCTGCATTGATTTCAATCGAGTCAGTGATGACAGTGACGATGGGTACTTTTTTTCGAATCTCGAAGAGTCGTTTGAGAATGTATGGATAAATGGGGTAGGTGCAAACGATGAGGTCGGGGAGGAATTCGTCGAGAAGAATGCCCAGCGCGTCTTCGGTTGGTTTGAGTAGAGGGAGTGGTTTGGTGAAGTCTTGTCGGTCGGTGGATCGGTAAATCAGGGCCCAGAGCCATGGGGTGTAAGTAGTGACCTCACGGTAGATTTTGCACAAAAAGCGATTGGTCCTAGGGCTACCCAGATCGCATGGATCGGCGATGCGGACTGTGTTGCGACGGGACAGAGCCTGGGCCAGATGGTGGGCGGCGGTATTGTGGCCGTCGCCGAAGCTGGCTGAGAGAATGAGAATGCGTGCTTTGTCCACGTTGCGTTGGAATTCGAAGGTAGCGACGCTCGGGCATTGCGTCGATGCTCATTTCGGGTTAGGATAAAGCAGAGAGGATGCCCGCGGATAAGGATACAGAGAATGCATTTGATGGAATTCGTATTGTAGAGGATTCCGAAGAAGAGGAAGTTGTTCGATTGGACGTTTCGGAAGCCGGGACTTTGGCGATGGGAAAACCGAGTAAAGAGGTGATGGCAATGCCGAAGATGATGGGGGAAACCGATTTGGATGAGGTTCCGGAGATCTTTGGCCCTGAAAGCGAATGGCTTGTTACGGCGGAGGCCAAGGAGGTGACCAGTGTGCCGATGGGCTGGTTTTTTCTTTTGTTCGCGGTGCTGGGAGGCGTTTTGATTTGGGCTTTTTCTCAGAGAATAGGCGAGGTGGAAGGGACAGTAGAGGCCGGACCATTGCCAGATTCCATGATTGATCAGGAGGCTTATGACCAGCTTGGTCAGTCCGTTTTCCGATATAATGAAGCAAAGTTGATGGAGGATGCAGCTCGAGATTACGATGAAATGGAAGAGATTTTGCGGGGCTTTCTTTCGGCAAAGACGGTTGATGAACGGCTGAAGTATGTGCGGCACCCGGATCGGGTGAAACCCCTGATGTTGGATCATTACAGACGATTTCCGATACAATCGTATCAATACAAGGAAGTAAGCGAATACACCACCATTCCTTTGAAGAAGAGACCATTCGTAGCTTTGAGCGTCCGCATGGCTGAAGGGAAAAATTTCCCAATCCTGCTTGAAGATGTCGAGAAAGGTTATCTGGTGGACTGGGAGTCATTTGTCAGCTACCAGCCAATCGCATTTGAAGATTATTTGAAGAAGCGGCCGACTGTTCCCATCGATTTGAGGGTTTACGGTAGCTTTGATGAATTCTACGCCTATGAATTTCCGGAGGAGGACGGTTATCTCTGTGTTCGGATGACGGCCAAGCACACCGATAAGGTCATTTTTGGATATGTGAAAAAAGGGACCACCTTAGCGAGTGAGATGAAGAAGCATTTAGAGGCACCTCCTGGAAGGTCGAAAACACAGCCTTTCATTCTGCGCGTCCGATTCCTGCCCGGGAGTAAGGCTCCCCGATCCGTGGTGATCGACAAGATTGTGTCCACCTTTTGGGCCTATCCCACGAATCCTGATGAGGAATAGGAATTCGGGGAATCAGCGGCTTTTCCAGAGTGTGGGTTTACTTACAGGGGCAAATGTGCTTCGTTTTGGCGTTCCGGCAATCGGGTTATTGGATTTTCTACAGAAAAGATTTATGAGAGTTATTCAAACTACAAAGGTTTTGGCCTTTTTGACACTATTTGGAGCTATGCTGGGACAGGCTTTTTCCCAAGAGAGAGCCCCTGAATTGCTGACGGCATACCTTCCAGCAGACAAGGTGGTGAAGGGGAATATTATTGCCGTTCTTCCTCCCGAGGAAATCAAGGAATACGTTGATCTGGTGAATGCTGCGGCGGAAGAGAATCCCGAGTGGTATGCTGATTTTGCGGGTAATGCCAAGCCGGGAGTCCCTTTACCTTTTCACGAAAATCTGGGGTTGACCAAGGAGCAATATCAGAAATACCGCCAACTCTGGAGTGAGCGAACGCATAAGATCATTCAGCCCATTGAGCTTCGATTGGAAGCTTTGGGGGGGAGTTGGATGATTCGCTTTGCAGCCAAGGATGTCGATCTGACGTTGCTTCGCTACAATGCCAAGGATGATGTCTTTGATGGAATTGGAGGGAAGATGGGGCGAATCAAAGATATTGAAGCCGATCCGGAAACGATCTTAGGGGCTTGGACCGGCCAAGAATGGAAATTTCAGAAAGAAAATCTTCTCGGCCGCACCAAGGAAAACTTTGCGATTGGAAAAGAGAAGGACGGAAAACACGGACTCATGGTATACCGCTTGCAAAATATCAACCGGAAGGGGGAATTTCTCGCTTATGAAACCCTTCTGATTCGATTTCCAATCGAAGCGGCTAAGTAGGAGAATGTCGGGGTGAAGCCGGGCAGGCCGAAACAAAGACGCTGGCGGATAGTTCGACGCCTGGTCTTCGTTTTATTGCTTGGGCCGATTGCTTTCTGGGGAACGTTCAATCTCTTTTTCTCGATCCCATGGGGGACGGATTTGATTGCGGGGCGGATTGAAAAACGTCTTGGGCTGCCATGTGATCTCGAGAGTGTGACTTGGACGCCGTGGGGAGGAGTGATGGTAAGAGACTTCGTGGTGAAGCCCGGGGATGATTCAGGATTTCTCGGGGAGGTTTTGCGGATTGATACCGTGACGGTTGATCTCTCATGGGTCTCCTTGGCTCAGAGAAAAAAGAGGTTCGAGCGGCTTGAGATTTCGGGGGTGACGGGGGAGGTCTCGATTGAGTTGTTGAAGGTTCTCTTAAAAAAGAACGTCGTTTCGGAGGCTCAGCGACGCGGGTCGGAAGAAAACGCCCCTGGGAACTCTCCGAATTCTTTACCGTCTGGGATAACTCCTCAAAAAGAAAACGAGGAGGATGGGGTGATCAGCATAAGGGAAGAGCCGAGAGAATCTCCCAATTTTCAGGCCAGCCCCGTGGATGATTTTGAAGGAGTGATTGTATTTGAGGATGTTAACTTGGCGCTCACTTCGCTGGAGCATCCGGAGCTTTCTATAGTGTTGGAGGATTTGGAAGGAGTGCTTCCGGTTTGGGGTGCGGAGCGCGAAGGTCGCGTGAGGTTTGCTGCCCTGCATGCGGGAGGGGAGATGGTGAATGGGGAAGAAGTCATCCCCGTGAAGTGGAAAGAGCAGTTCATTCGGATCGACGAGCATGAGCTCAAGGTGATTGGATTGAATTTGAAGATGAATTTGGCGATTCGAATTTCGCAAGGCCTCCCGATTGGACTTCAAGTGGTGGCACCAAAACAGCAGGTTGATCTTTCCCCGATCTTTGGAGAAAATAAGAGTCCGGTTGATATTGAACACTTTTCTTTGAGAGGCGGGATTCAGGGATATCTCATGATGCCACAGAGTTTTTCCGGGTATGGGAATGCCGGATTTGAGGGGATGGAAATTTATGATGATCGGGATGCCAGTATCATTGAGTTTTATCGTGGTTACGGTGAAGCCCGAGTGAATCGAGCCGGCTTGGTTGTCCCGGATGCCCGGATGATTGGTGATGAAGAGGCGATTTTGCTTAATGGGTTTGTTACCAGCAATGGCGAAGTTGCCGCGACTGTGCGGGTGGTGGGTAGTCCGGAACGGGCGGAGGTTTATGAGCAGCGTGTTCATCGAGCTAATGAAGAATGGACTCTCGATTTCGAACCCCTGGTGACAGAGGATCGACTTTATCGGGATCTTCGTATGGAATCTTCCGAAGAGGGACTAATTGTGAATCTGGGAGAAAAGCCAACGTCTGTTTTGCTCTTTCCTGCGTTGAAAGCTATTCTGACCGGGCAGCATCTTTCTACTAATTTACTTCAATGAGAATCATTTCAGGAACTGCCAAAGGACGCGCTCTCAAAGTCCCCCGTGAGGTGGCTCGTCCGACCACGGACCGGGTGCGGGAGTCATTGTTTGGGATCTTAAATACGGTGATCGGGGATAGCCGGGTGCTTGATTTGTTTGCAGGCTCGGGGGCGCTTGGTATGGAGGCATTGAGCCGGGGCGCGATGTCTTGTGCCTTTGTCGATCAAAATCGAGGGGCGGTTCGCGCGATCGAGGAAAATCTCAAAAAGACGGGTCTGACAGGAGGGAAAGTAGTCTTGCGTGAGGTATTGAAATACTTAAAAGGCGAACGAGCTACCTATGATTTGATCTTCGCCGATCCTCCTTATGCGGACGGAGTCAGTGACCTCGCGGCGGATTTAATTGCGTTGGAGGGATGGGGGAGGTGGTTGTCGGAAGATGGATTTTTGGTGGTGGAGCAAGAGGCCGCCGGAGAGCTTCCTGTCTGCGATCTCGAATTGGTGCAGCAGCGTGATTATGGTCGCAGCCGTATCGCAATCTATCGTCGAAAATCCTGATCATGAGAACGTTGACTCTTCTATTTTGGAATGCGATTTATCCGGTCGTTGTTATCTTGGCGTTGCCGTTTTGGTTGCTGAAAATGTGGCGGCGGGGCGGTTGGGGAAGTGGCTTGCTAGAGCGGCTGGGAAGATATAATTGCAAAGCGGAGATGGAGAAACGCGGCGGCGTTTATATTCATGCGGTAAGTGTGGGAGAAGTTCTGTTGGCGCTGAAGTTTATCAAGAAGTGGCAGATGCAGACCAAGGAGCATTTTATTTTGGTCCCAACCACGGCGACGGGCATGGCGGTGGCCCGCGAAAACGCGGGGTCCGAAGTGAGAGTGATCTATGCTCCTCTTGATTTTCCATTCCTCATCAAGCGGGTCATGGATCGCTTTGAGCCGCGGGTGGTCATCATGGTGGAGTCGGAATTGTGGCCAAATTTGATTTACCAGACGTATCGGAAGGGGATTTCTCTCGGTCTGATGAATGCCCGGCTATCGCCGCGATCCGGTCGCCGGTTGGGTAAGTTTAAGTTGGTGGTGAAGCCTTTTCTTTCGCTTCTGGATCATGTGGGTGTTCCTGAGAGGGAAGACTTGGTTCGATGGCAGGAAATCGGAGTTCGCTCCAAAGCCACGGTGTTGACGGGAAATGTGAAGTTCGATTCCCAAGGTGTGGTGCCACCTCAAAAACGTGATGAATTTGGAGCGATGCTCGCTCAATTTCCTGAACGTGCTATTGCAATGGCGGTGTCGACCTTCGCGGGAGAAGAGGAATATTTGGCTAGAGTTTTTGAATCGGTTGGTGCGCAAGCGGTGATTGTTCCCCGACATGCCGAACGGAGGGAAGAGGTGAGGGCAGCCTTGGATGGTAAGATGGTATTGCGGAGCCGGTTTGAGATTCCGTCAGGTGATGAAGTCTTCGTGATCGATACTACTGGTGAGCTTCGCGATTGGACGGCTCATGCCGATGTTGTCGTGATTGGGAAAAGCTTTTTCGAGAAAGGCGGCCAGAATCCCAGCGAGGCGATTTTAGCGGGGGTTCCGGTAATTTGCGGTCCATACATGGCGAATTTCGAACCTTTGGTGAGTGAGTTGAAAGCTGCCGGGGGGATCCGGATGGTTGAAAATGAAGAGGAGTTGAAAGCGGCTCTCGTCGAATTGCTGGAGGACTCAACGAAACAAACGAAGGCGGCTCTGGAAGTAATTTCAAAACACGACGGGGCAATGACGAAAACGATTGAATTATTTTCGGAAAATCGAGAGGTTTGAGCGTTAAATCGAGGATTCACGGGATTTTCGGGTGGAGTTTTTAGATTGGAGGGGGCTGGAGGGCAAGATACCCTGTGAGAGCGCCGAGGGCGCTTTATTGGATTTTCTTATCTTGTGAATATTGCCGTTTTACTTCGTTCCCTCGGGATGATGGTTCTCCTCTTGGGAGCCGCGATGGTGTTTTCCGTGCTGCTGGCATGGATCATCCCGACGGGGGAAAGACACAATGCCGGATTGGATTTGAAGGGGTGGAGCTTATGTCTGGGGATTGCCGTTTCTTTGGGTGGCGGACTTTGGGGAACGGGAAAGTATTTGGGGAAGCGTTCCAGTCGACCCGATACCATGCGCCGCCGTGAGGCGATGGCCTTGGTTGGGAGTGGATGGTTCGTCTGTGGATTGATGGCGGCCTTGCCTTATTGTCTTTGCGAGCCTCATGAAACTCTTCCGAATGCTTTGTTTGAAGCGGTGTCTGGATTGACCACCACGGGGGCGACGATCTTTTCGAATCTCGAGAGTCTGCCTAAATCAATATTGATGTGGCGCTCGGTGACGCAGTGGGTCGGGGGAATGGGAATTCTTGCGATGTTTGTCGTTGTTCTCTCGGGGATGACTTCGAGCAGTAAGACCCTGATTGGAGCAGAGTCGTCGTTGGCGAACTCGGATATCTCGAGTCTTCGCCAGACGATGCGGCAACTTTGGGCGTTGTATGTCGTGCTGACATTGGTTTGTGGAACCGGGCTCTACTTTCTGGGGCTGACGCCATTTCAGGCGATCAACTATTCGTTGACAGCGGTTTCCACGGGAGGGTTTGGAACGGAGAGCGACAGTGTGGGGAGTATCTTTACGGTATGGAGTAAAAGCTGGCTGATCATTTTTATGATCATTGGGGCGATCAGTTTCCCGTTTTATCTCGTGCTGATGAGGGGGCGTTTCAATGACCTTGGGAAGCGATTTGAAGAGGTCTGGTGGTTCCTGGCGATGATTGGTTTTTTCTGTGTGGTGATGTTGCTCCAGAAATTGGGGGGCGGGAGCGATGTTGCTGCAATTGATTTGGTGTTTAATATTGTGTCGATTGGGACGTGCACCGGATATGTCAGTGACGATTACGATCACTGGAGTCGGTTGGGAGTTGGGATCATGTTGCTTTTGATGATGATCGGTGGGTGTTCGGGGTCGACCTCGGGGGGGCTGAAAGTGAGCCGGATTATTTTGTGGTTTCGCTTTATGGCTGCGGGGCTCGTGCGGTCATTTCGCCCCCAGGCGGTGAGTCCGGTGAAGTTGAATGGCCGGCAGGTGCCCGATGAAGCCCAGAGTCAGCTTTTCTTGGTGCTGACGCTGTTTGGTTTCTTTGGGATCACTGGAACGATGGCTTTTCAAATGTTCGACCCAGGTCATTCCTTGATGGGCGCGGTTTCGGGGATCATTTCCTGCCTTGGAAATATCGGGCCGGCCTTTGAAGAGATGGGGCCGACAGAGAGTGTTCACGACATCAGTTCGCCGAGTAAGATTCTCTTTGTCTGTCTGATGATCTTGGGACGACTTGAATACGTGGCCTTGCTGGTAATCTTCGTGCCGAAGCTTTGGAAGCGTTACTAAAGGATGTTCTGCACGAATTCTTCGCGTTGGAAGCGTGAGAACTGATCGGGCTCTTCTCCTGTGCCGATGAAGCGAGGAGGAATGTTGAGTTCCTTCTGAATCGCAGCCGCGACTCCGCCTTTTCCGGAGCCGTCCAGCTTGGTGATGACGAGTCCATCGAGAGGAACCGCTTTTTGGAATTCGCGAGCTTGGTTGAGGGCGTTGCCTCCGGTGGTGGCATCGACGACGATGAAGGTTTCGTGCGGTGCGGTCTCGTCCTGCTTGCTGATGGTACGTTTGATCTTGGAAAGCTCGTCCATCAGGTTGTTGCGGGTGTGGAGACGCCCGGCGGTGTCGCAGAGGAGGAAGTCGTAGTTCTCGTTGATGGCGCGCTGGTGGGCTTGGTAGCAAACGGAGGAGGGGTCTGCTTCGTGGGCACCGGTAACGACGGGCAAGTTGAGTCGCTCGCCCCAACGAACGAGTTGTTCGACGGCGGCGGCGCGGAAGGTGTCGGCCGCTGCGAGGAGAATGGAGTAGCCCTGGCTTTGGAGGAGGTGTCCGAGTTTGGCGGTGGAGGTCGTCTTTCCGGTGCCATTGACGCCCACGAGCAGAAGGACGGCGGGTTTGTCATCGGTGCGGGGTTGCAGGGCGGGTGAGTCCTCGGGGAAGAGCGCGGAGAGTTTTGTTCGGGTTGTCTCTACAACATCTTCGGCGGAGACCTTGCGACCCAGATCCTGAAGTTCGGAGACGATTTCCAGGGAGAGATTCACGCCGAGATCACCGGTTATGAGTTCGGCTTCAAGATCGTCCCAATCGATTTCCGCCGTGTTGGTGATCTTGTTGATCAGTTTTTTGAAGAATCCAGCCATGATAAGGTTCCCTGCGGAAAGGCCGTCACGCTAGGGAAATTTCCCTATTTGGCAAAGGCAAAGGTGCCCCGGGAATTTTATGCGTCGACCAAATGGTAGGAGT
>PBTU01000029.1 GCA_002729295.1 Verrucomicrobiales bacterium
TCGGACGGCTCGAAGTGTGACTCAGGCAACATTCTCGATATTTTCGGAGAAGGAAACAAGATCGCGGTGACCGACCCGGTTTATCCCGTCTACGTCGATACCAACGTCATGGCCGGAAACACCGGTGAGGCGAACGAAGCAGGGGAGTATGAAGGCTTGGTTTATCTCAAGTGTACGGCAGAGAACGGATTCGTTCCCGCCCTTCCCGAGGAGAAGGTCGACCTGATCTATCTTTGCTATCCGAACAATCCAACGGGAACGACTGCGACTCGTGAGCAGCTCGAAGCCTGGGTGGCCTATGCTCTCGAAAACGATGCCGTCATTCTTTACGATGCCGCCTACGAGGCCTTTGTGCAGGATGAGTCGGTTCCTCGTTCCATTTATGAAATCGAAGGAGCGAAGAAGTGTGCCATTGAATTCCGTTCCTTTTCGAAGAATGGCGGATTCACCGGCGTGCGTTGTGCCTACACTGTGATTCCCGAAACCGTCACCGGGGCGACCGCTTTCGGTGAGCGAGTCCCCCTCAAGCAACTCTGGGGACGTCGGCATTCCACCAAGTTCAACGGAGCGTCCTATCCCGTGCAGCGCGGAGCCGAAGCGATTTACTCTGATGCCGGTAAGGCCGAAGTCGCTGAATTGGTGAAGCACTACATGACCAACGCCAAACTTCTCAAAGAGGCCTGCGAAGGACTTGGCCTGAAAGTCTGGGGCGGCGAAAATGCTCCTTACGTCTGGGTTGGTTGTCCCGAGGGTGTCGATAGCTGGGGTATGTTCCAGAAGATGCTCGAAAGCGCACAAGTCGTAGTCACTCCCGGTGCCGGATTCGGTGCAGCGGGCGAGGGATTTTTCCGGATTTCAGCCTTTAACTCACGTGAGAACGTCGAGGAAGTCTGCGGTCGACTTGTGGAGATGGTTTAAGCGGCTACTTACTTTTTCAGCCCGTCGGGATTCGTTCCGGCGGGCTTTTTTGAGGAAAAGCTATTCGACTGTTACTTCGACATTTTGAGGCAAAGGAGCCTGTTCTGCCCCCGCATGAGGAGGTGGCCATTGGAGAGGGCCATGTTGCTCCAGTATTTCAGGTCGCGACGTTTATCGAGATTGGTCTCGAAGACGTTGGATTCGGCGAGAAGTTTGAAGCCCGAGGGATCGGGATCGACGAGGCGGAGAACGCCACTTTCGCCATCTTGAATGATGATCATGCCATCGACAAAGATGCTGTTTCCCCGCCCCATGAAGGGCTCGTCGCCGGTGTTCCAGAGTTCTTTTCCCTCGAGAGTGTAGCAAGCCAATCCGCCGGTCTTGCGCTTGGCCTTCACCTTGTGGTTAGAGTTTTCGTTGGCGAGGAAGTAGAGGTGGTTGTCGATGAGCAGCGGCGGGTGAACCTGGGTCCCTTTCTTGATCTCCCAGAGGGTCTCAATTTTATAATCACTCCCTTTCTTCTTAACTGAGAGCATCTTGGAGCCCCCGTCATATCCGCCCGATGCAAAGATGCGGTCCTGACCAACTTGGACTGGCACGGTGATGGGAATGCGGTTTTGGTATAGGTCGCTTTGCCAGAGTTTTTTTCCGGTTTTGGGTTCGAAGCTGCTGAGTCCGGTGCCGTCAGTGGTGAGGATGACGATCTGTTCTTCTCCGCAGAGATTCATGATGGTCGGAGAGGAATGAGTGTTGCCGAAGCCGTCACTTTTCCACAGTTCCTTGCCGGTCTTTTTATCCCAACCGACAATGCCGGTGTCTTCACCAAAGGGAGTGACGATAACGACATCACCGACGACAAGGACGCACTGAGCATAGCCCCATTTCGGGGTGTCGGCATCTGGGTAGCGTTTTTTGAGAGAAACTTTCCAGTCGGGCTTGTGGGTCTTGCGGTTGATGCGGAAGACCTCTCCGAATGGTCCGATAAAGTAGACGGCGTCCTTTTCCACAGTTGGGACACTCCGGGAGCCAGGAAAGGGAGGTTCTCCCTCGGAGGGGCTTTCGTATTTCCACTGTTCCCTGCCGTCTTTCAAGCTGAGGCAGCGCAGAATGTCTTTTTCCTTGGAGACGCGATCGACAATAAAGACCTCGTCGCCCACGACGGCGGCACCTCCGAAGCCTTCTTCGAGTTTGGCTTCCCAGAGAAGCTCAGGGCCCTCCTTGGAAAAGGATTTGAGAAGGTTTTTTTCGGTGGAAAATCCATCGCGGGTGGGCCCGAGGAAGTGAGGCCAGTCAGCGGCTATCAGGGACGAAAGCGCGAGGAATGAAAAAAGAATTGGAAGTTTCATGTCGAGAGATGGGCTATCCTTGAATAGAGATTCGGGGCGGCAAGTAAAAAAGGAACGCGCTCCCACAAAATTGACCAAATGATTTAATTATTAATTTTATTCAAGGGGCCATTCTCTGTGGACATGCGCATTCCCAGTTCCATGGAGGGAGGCGTGCCTTCGCGTCTCGCTAAGAATGAATGATCGCAAGGACGGAGTCCTCCGATTGGTGGAGCAGTAGCGCTTACTGGTCCGCTGTTTCCTTAATGTCAGTCAAGGCCGCGATGAAATCTCCGAGGATCTCCGCAGGCACCATGATGGTGTCGCGATTTCCGCTGACATCTTCCGTGATTTTTACCACGCGTCCGCGTTGGTTTTCTTTGAGATCCATAAAAAAGATCTTTCGATCCGCGAGAATTTTTTCGGTATGTAAGATTTCCTGGTCCACAGCTTTCCTGAGTAATTTCAATGAGGAGGGTCTCGCCTGAGACCGGTGAAGTCAATGTGAAACTTGTTCATCCTTCGGGAGGGAGAAATTGGGAAAATCCGCAGAAGAGCTTGGAGTTCTCCGGAGGGAGATCAGGAGCGGGTTGATCATGATCGAGAAACTCGGTGCAGGTGCCGAAAAACTCTTCCCTCGTCTTCACCCTGCGAATGGTGTGTTCGAATTCTGGGACGTGTCCCTGAGAGATGTAGATCAAGTATTTCTTCATCTTCTGGATATGCTTGGCTTCGATAAAGTCAGGGATTTCCCGGGCCGTTTCCTCGTAAAGTAACTCGATGTATGCCTTCACCATTTTGCCGGTGACGACGGGGATTTGTTCGTCCAGAAAGGCGGCGTGCAGTTGCGGAAAGATCCAAGGGTTACGGATAGCCCCGCGACCGATCATGAGTCCGGCGGCTTGGGTCTCCTCGAGATAAGCGAGGCCGGTAGGGAGGTTGACGACATTGCCATTGGCGATGACCGGACAGGGAAGCTCTTCGACGGCTTGCCGGATTTTTTCGGGATGGACAGGCGTCTGGTAACGCTCTCTTACAGTCCTGCCGTGAATGGTCAGGAGGTTGATCGCGTGTTTTTTGAAGACGGAAAGGAGGTTATCGAATTCGTCCGGTGATTCAAACCCGACCCGAGTCTTCACTGTGAATTGAAGATCATCACAAGCGTCGCGCAGGGCGCCGAGGAGTCCGTTGATTTTTTCGGGGTCTCGGAGAAGTCCGCCGCCAGCGTCTTTTCGACAAACAACCGGTGCGGGACAACCGAGGTTGAGGTCAATTCCCGCGATGGGATGTCTTTTTAGTAGATTAACAGTACGGACCAATTCGCTGGCGTCTTGTCCGATCAATTGTGCGATGATCGGTCGTCCAGTGGGATTCTTGGTGATGGAGCGGAGGATGTAAGGCTCAAGATTGGAATGAATGTGGACGCGGAAGTATTCGGTGACGTAGACGTCGGCACCGCCCAACTGCGCCATGACCCGCATAAAGGGCAGGTCGGTCACATCCTGCATGGGAGCAAGAAAAAGAGCGGGTCTATCGGTGGGGAGCATTAATGGGAGGATTTGACCGGAGCCATTTTGAAGTTCATATCCCGCTTGCCGTAGTTGTGTTGTTGAATGTCAACGATGAGGACTTTGCGATCTGGGAGAATATGGCTCCAGGCTGCCGGAGGCATGTCGGAAATAATGACAAGGGCATCTTCTGGGGGCGTTTCCAAAATGGTAGCGACGAGATTGTGGGCTTCGGTATCGCCGGCGCGCTGGGCACATGCCAGGACAGTTAGCGCTTCACTCCAGGCTGAAAATTGGAAGCTGGGGAGAGATTTCCAGGCGAGGAAATCACTGGTGAAGGTGGCGTGCACGCCGATGCTGCGTAGGTGCCGCAAGGTACCGCAAAGGAGGGAGAGCGCACGTTCGAAAAGGTCGGTGCGGATGAGGGCGCCGTCGGTGCCGAAGCTATGGAAAATGACGGCCGCTTTGCGGGGGCGAATGCCTGGTGGATCAAATTCACGCACGCGGGGAGCTCGACCACGGGCGAGGGACCGGATGGTGGCGGGCCAGTGGAGTCGTTTGGCGGGATCACCGGGGCGGAAGGGGCGGAGTCCTCGGGGCTCGCCTGGAGCGTTGCCGGTTTGGAATCCTTCGCCGTGCCAGGCGTCGTCAAACTCGCCGCTGGCGAAGAATTCCCTGGGGAGGAGGGCTTTGGGGAAGACAAGGATTTCCAGCCTAATTGAAATTCGTTTCTGGTAGGTAAAAATGTTCAGCGGAAAGCCGGAGGAGAGAAGGCAGGGGGGATTGCTGACCGCGCCCCGGTTGGGGATGGAGCCACGCAACTTGGAGGTCGCCGAGGAGCCAGCCGCAGCCCATTTTACGTGGGTGTGAATATGGGTGCCATTGGAAAGATCGAGTTGGATGTCGATTCCGTAGGTGTCGAAGAGGCTGCGATGGTTTTCGAGCGAGAGCCGAAGATCCATCGGAGTGTCGGCGAAAATTCGGGCGGGGGCTTGCAGGTCGATTTTGAGATTCGAGAGATTCCAACGCCCGATGACAAAGACAATCGCGAGGACAATGAGTCCCACCAGCCCAAGGGAGATGAGCGGACCGTCAATCCTAAGAATACCCGCCGAGAACAGTGCCAGGGAGGCTCCCAAAAATGCAGCGCCGCGCGGAGTTAAGCTCATTAAGGGAGTGTGTCCCGACATGTCATTAGGAGCAAGAAATGGCGGTGTGTTTTCCTCTGGCCTTAAGACACGCCTCCAATGAGCTGCCAGTTCCCTTAATTAACACTAAGGAGATTTCCCAAGCCCACTGAGCGGAGTGTCGAATGATGGAATCCCTCTCTTTGGTCTTTGGGCGCTTACTTGTATTCCTTTAGGAAGGCTACGAGGTCGGCGACGTCCTGTGGGCTGAGGCCCATTTGGTCGGCGGAGAGCATTAGTGAATAGTTCATCCCGCTCTGCTTCTTGATCATTTTACGGGGAATCAACTGGGTAACGCCTCCGGTGGAAGTGATCGTGGTGGGGTCGGTTTTGGCGAGGGCAAGTCCTTGGATTTTCTTACCATCTTTCAGCTGAAGAGTGGTGCCTTTGAATCCGTGGGAAATGTCTGCGGTTGGGTCAACGATGGCCCGGGCTATGACGTCGGCGGGTTGGCCTCCACCCCATCCCTTGAGGCTGGGACCGTAGTCGATGCCGGCTCCGTCAAACTCATGACACATGATGCAGCGGGTCGCAGTGGTTTTACCTTTTGCGGCATTGCCTTTAAACTTGAGAACGTCTTCGACGGAGAACTTGGGCTTTTCTTGGCGGGGAGCTGCTATCGACAGGGCCACGACTTTGTCGGGATCGTAAATGCCGCGCTTCTTGAGCTCTGCCATGAGATCATAGTCGCGCCATTCGCCGATGGCATTTCGGAAGAGCCAGTAAGTGGCGTCCTTCTTGGTGAGGGGATTGTCGCAAAGCGTCAACATGGCGTCGGCAGCGGAGTGATGGTTGATGAAGGCGAGGGACTCGATAGCCAAGGCGCGTTGCTCCGTTGTGGGATCATTGGATTGCGCGAATTCCAAAAGATCGGGAACAGCAGCAGAGGGCCAGAGACGCCAGGTGACTTTCAGGGCGCGATCGGACCACTCCTGGGTGCTGGCTTGCTTGAGAGCGAGCCAGATTTCGTTTTCCTTGTTGGCCGCTCCGAGTCCGAAGGCCTCGAGGGCGTTCTTGTCATCGACCTCAAGTTTCGTGGCGAGAGTGATGAAAATGTCCTTCGTCTTGTCGGCGGGAAGGTCGCGCATGGAGAGGGCGACATCTCGGCGAACTCCGGTGTCGGGGTCGTTGGCGAGTTTGGCGGCGTAGGGCAGGATATCCTGTCCGGCACGGCGGATGGCGCGGTAGGCCGCGATACGGATTTGCGGGTCCTTTTTGTTGCTCAGGAGCATCTCGCAAGTAGCGCGACCGAATTTTCCGAGGTGTGGAAGAACCCAGATCGCGCGGGCAGCGACAAATCTATTGGCGTTGGGTTTGCTGAGCATTTTTCGTAGGGCGGGAACGGCTTTTTCTCCGTGTTTCTTTAGTGCCATAAACCCGAGATAGCGGGTGTTGATGGCGGGTGACTTGAGAGCGGTGATCGCGCCGTCGATGGTCTTGAGGTTAAACTTGGGGATCTTGGATTTGAATCCTTTTGGCGCGATGCGGTAGATCGTGCCGGAGCAGGAATTGTCGAGGTCGGCGTGTCCACCAACGCGTCCGTCGAACCAATCAGTGACATAGACCGCGCCGTCGGGACCAACGGTGACATCGGAGGGGCGGAACTGGTAGCGGGTCTCCTTGCTCATCTTGCGGGTACCTCCAACAAAGTCAGAGCCGAAGAATTCATCCTTGAGGTTGGTGGTGAGGAAACTGCCGCGGTCGAGTTTGAAGGTCGCGCCTTCCGGAGTGGGCTGGTAGTGGAAGATAGTATTTCGTCCTGGCTCGCAGGAGAGGAGGGAGCCCACGAAGGATTCCCCGAGTGCTCCGTTCTCATACATGGTGACTCCGGTGGGAGAACCGCCGCCGTAGACATCGCCGGCGTGCATTGTTCCGGGGTCGAGCTGACGCCAGTGAGCGCTTTGGTGTTCCTGGCCGGGACGTTTGACATCGCGGTAGCCTTGCTTGCCATCGCGTGTGAAGTATCCCGCGCATCCGTATTCCAGAATGTAGGAAACACGACAAGCCGGTGGATCGTCGTTGTCGTTCTGGAAGGTGTTGCCAAAGGAACTGACGGATTGTTCGTAGGAATTTCGGTAGCCGTGTCCGGTGATTTCGGCATTGGTGCCGTCGGGATTCATGCGAACGGTGAAGCCGGACGTCCAGACGTGACCGTCATCGGATTTCTTGCCGGAGGTGGNGCGGTGATCGACGAGGAATTCGCCGCCGCCGCCTTTATAAGTGCCGCCCATGTAGAAAGTCNTGCCGGATTTGTCTNTGAAGATCGCGCCGCAGTTTCCGTTGTTGAAATAGAGCTTTCCGTCGGGTCCGCCAGTGACGGAGTGGAGCGAGTGATCNTGGTTGCGTGCATTGAACCCGGTGAGGATAACTTCGCGTTTGTCGATCGTGGGATCGAATTTCAGGTCGTTATCGACGTCGGTGTATTTGATCAGATCTGGTGGTTGGGAGACCCAGATTTCATTTCCGAAAACGGCCACGCCAAGCGGAGCAATCAGGCCTTTTTCCTGTACGAAGGTGTGGGAGGAATCGCATTTTCCGTCGCCATTGGTGTCTTGAAGAACCGCGATGCGGTCACCTCCGGGACGTCGGCCGTTGTGGCGTCGGTAGTTGACGCCTTCGGCCACCCAGATTCGACCGGCGTGGTCGATGTCCATGTTGGTGGGGTTGTAGAGATTTGGAGTGGTAGCCCAGACTGAGACTTCGAGATCACCCATGGCTTTGAAGGCCGAGGTGTCGACGTTGGCTGGAGTGTCTTTTGGTTTCCAGTCTTCTTGAGCCAGAAGAGGAGTGATTAACAGGAAGGCTAGACTTTTTCTCATGAGAAAATCAATACGCCCAATTGCGCGCTGAGTATCAAGTAATTTCTCTGGTTGAAAGGAGCGCGAGTTTCGATAGGTAGGGGATCATGATGTTAAAGAAATGGTTTGTGTTGGCTGCTGTGACGGGAGTGTGGGCGCAGGCTCACGCGAAATCGTATGTTCTCATCCTCGTGGATGATTTGGGATACATGGATATCGGGGCATATAATCCGAAGAGTTTTTACGAGACGCCGAATATCGATGCGTTGGCGAAGTCGGGGGTGAAATTCACCGACGGCTATGCGGCCAATCCGGTGTGCTCGCCGACGCGCTTTGGGATTCAGACAGGGCGTTATCCGACGCGAAAGGATTGCACCAATTTCTTCAGCGGGAGACGCGGCGGGAAGTTCGCCTGTGCTCCTTTGCACGATCGCTTGGATCACGACGAAGTGACGATTGCCGAGGCACTGAGGGATCAGGGCTATGCGACATTTTTTGCGGGCAAGTGGCATCTTGGACCGACGGAGGAGTTTTGGCCCAAGAAGCATGGCTACGATGTCAATGCGGGTGGCTTTGCGAAAGGCGGACCATATGGTGGGAAGAAGTATTTTTCGCCTTATGGAAATCCGCGCCTGAGTGACGGACCGGATGGCGAACACTTGCCGGATCGCCTCGCGACCGAGACCTGTAACTTCATGGAAGCGAACAAAGGCAAACCTTTCTTCGCGATGCTGTCGTTTTACTCGGTGCATACTCCCTTAATCGGCCGCCCTGACTTGGTGGATAAGTATCGTAAGAAAGCCTCGAAGATTTCCGGGCAGGAATTCGGTGAGGAGGAACAGGTCTTCGGGAAGAAGCCCCGGAAGGTGCGTATTTTGCAAAAGCATGCCGTCTATGCCGCGATGGTGGAGGCGATGGACCAAGCCGTCGGTAAGGTCATGAAGAAAGTCACCGAGTTGGGATTGGATGATGAAGTGGTGATTTGCTTCACCTCGGACAATGGCGGCCTTTCGACCTCGGAAGGCTCACCAACCTCGAACCTTCCGTTGCGTGGAGGTAAGGGATGGATTTATGAAGGAGGAATTCGTGAGCCCTTCATCGTGAAGTGGCCTGGAGTGACTGAAGCGGGCACCGTGAGCAGCGTGCCCGTCATGAGCACCGACTTCATGCCGACTTTCGTCAACGCTTCGGGAGGCAAGGTGAAGGCGAAAATCGATGGCGTGGATTTGATGCCCCTGTTGAAAGGCGGCGAGCTGAAACGTGAGGCGCTTTTCTGGCACTATCCGCACTATAGTAACCAAGGCGGGTTTCCCTCAGGTGCGGTGCGAATGGGAGACTGGAAGCTGGTCGAGCGATACGAAGACGGCCGTGTGCATCTCTACAATCTGAAGGATGATCCCGGTGAGTTGAAGGATTTGAAGAAGGGAAATGAAGGGCTCGTGAAATCAATGCGCGCGAGATTGCACGCCTGGTATAGGGAAACCGACGCGAAGTTTCTTCAGCCGAAGAAGGGGCAGAAGGAAAAGCCCTGGAGGCCGTAGTTGAGGAAGAGATGTTTCTTTGATCTGGACCTAAGGGAGTAGGGCATATTGTAGGAGCTACCACATCGTAGATGGGGACACCGATATGTATGGACCTAAGCCCACAGATCCAGATCAAGGAGAAGACTCTTTCGCAACTCAACCAAATCCTCCCGCCAAGGAATCTGAACTCAAGCCGAAAAGCAGAGTCGGAAGCTGGTGAGGGAGCCAGTTGAGAAGAGCACGAGGTGATGATGAGAGCGGGTATGAGAAATAGGGCCTTTGTTCTCAGGTGCTGAAAAAATAGCACAACCAAAAATGGACGCAACTTTAAATGCTGCAAAAACTGCATAATTACAAGGTGGGCAGGTTTTGGCGGGTCAAAGGCCGTGCATAGGGTTGCAAAACCACGCTTAATACGTCAGGAAAGCCAAAGGCTTAAACCAAATCGCTGATCGCCAGCTTGGCA
>PBTU01000030.1 GCA_002729295.1 Verrucomicrobiales bacterium
TGCTTGAAAAATATGGACCCACCAAGATCGGCGGGCTGACTGCCAGTGGTCCGGCATATGAGGCCGCAGATGTGCCGGATCATTCTTTTGGCGATGGACACTCGGCGCGCCTTGCCGTTGCCACGATGAAACAGCACTTCGAAAACAAGCCCAACCAGCCTTTGTTCGTAGGTCTTGGGTTTTCAAAGCCACACCTTCATTTCATCGCACCCAAGAAATACTGGGATCTCTACGATCGCGAAAAGATTTCCGATGCCAAGCATTCCAATCCACCGGAAGGGGGAGCAGCTACAGGGTTGCATGCCAGCTTTGAGCTACGGGTGCGCCACGGTATTCCCAAGACCGGCGACATCGGGCCGGAGCTTTCACGCACCTTGATGCACGCCTACTTGGCTTGTGCGTCATATGTCGATGCGCAGATTGGCTTGGTCCTCGACGAACTCGATAAGTCGGGTGAGCGCGATAATACTATCATCATGCTCTGGGGTGACCACGGTTGGCATCTCGGTGACATGGGTGTGTGGGGGAAGGCGACGAACTATGAAATTGCTACCCGGGTGCCCTTCATTGTTCAAGCTCCCGGCAAGGACAAGGCGGTTGGGAAGAAGAGTGAGGCGCTCGTTGAGTTGCTTGATATGTATCCCACTCTTTGCGACCTCGCCGGAGTGCCTGCGCCCAAGCACCTCGAAGGGAAATCCCTCATGCCTATTCTCGACAATCCCAAGGCGAGCGTGAAGGATTTCGCTCTCAGTCAGTATCCCAATCCCGCGCTTCGGGAGTGGGCAGCGAATCCCTTGGCTCCGGCCATGCGCGAGACCTTCTTTGGTCCGCTCATCACAGAGGTAGAGGCCCGCATCATCAAGCAGATGGGTGGCAAGTGGGACCGCGATCTATTTGAGAATCACCTCATGGGATACTCCCTCCGCACCGATCGCTATCGCTACATCGAATGGCGCGATTATCGTGACAAGAAATCCAAGCCGATCTTCGTGGAGCTCTACGATCACAAGAGCGATCCGGATGAGACGAAGAATATCGCAAAGAAAAACGCCAGGATCGTGGACAGGCTGAGTAAGAAGCTGCAAGGATTGATCAATTAAGCCTTGGTTGCAGGTGTTTCTGTCCGAAGAGTACGCTGATTAGCGTAGGTTGTTGAGAGGCTGCTAGGATCTTTGGGATATCGACAGAGTGGGTCCGAGAGCCCGCAAAAGTATCAAGATCGTACATCCATACAGGGTTACCAAGTGGAATAGGGTGATCGCTTCCACAAAGCGGTCATTGATTCACGTGCAAATCAGAATGGTTCCCCAATGAGGCCGATGATTCCCAAGCTTATTAGAGCTCCGAAGAGCAGGATGATTTCGACGGTTTCTTTTTTAAAAGTGGATTTCAAACGAGCCATTTTTGATGTGTGATTGAGTGACTTGCAAAAAGATTAGAGTCTGGAGTGCCTCTGCTACTTTTTCCAATCCCGCCAGAGCCAGCGAAGCATTTCGGGGAGTTGGGCGCCGGCGGCTTTGGAGCCGTGGAAGCATTGGCCGTATTCGAAGTGGTGGTCGTAGTCTTTAAACTTCAGAGACGAGGCCATTTGTTTGTTGGCGAGGGGCCAGTTGCCAAACTTGTTGTCGAGGTCGTTTTCCCCGGCGAGGAGGTAGGCGCGGATGGGTTTCTTGTCGGTCTTGCGGACGAGGGCGGGGTAGGCATTGCCGCCGCGGATGTCGACGAAGGTGCCAACCCAGATAAGAGCCTTGCGGAAGGAGTTGGGCTTCTCCCAGCAGACGGTCCAGGCACAGATCCCACCAGAGGAACCGCCGGCGATGCCGCGCATCTTGGGGTCTTCGCTAATGTTGTAGCTCTTTTTGACTTCGGGAAGAATTTCTTCGGTGAGGAAACGGGCGTAGGTGTTGCCGAGGGAGTCGTATTCCACGCTACGGTTGCGTGGTTTTTCGCCGGGCTCTTGTTTGGCGAGACGGCCGGGGTTGATGAAGACACCGATGGTGACTGGCATGTCGCCTTTTGCGATGATGTTGTCGAAGACGGTGGTGGCGCGGAGTGGGCCGTCGGGAGCGGCGTGACGGAGGCCGTCTTGAAAGACCATGAGGGCGGCGGGTTTTGAGGCGTCATATTGGGCCGGGACGTAGACGAGATAGTCACGGGTGGTGCCGGGATAGATGGCGCTCTTATTCCAGCTGTGTTGAGTGACTTTGCCTTTGGGAACTTCCTGAGGGAGGGAGTCGGGGGTGTAGTCGTAGTGCTCGACTTTGGTGGATCCGGTTTCGAGATCGTTGCCGGAGGCGTCGCGGAGTGCGTAGTTGAGCAGCTGGAAGTTTGCGACCTCCTTGGAGAGTTTGCCTTTGGAGAGGTCACCGATTTTCTCGCCGGTGGATTGATTGAAAACGGCGACGGCCTTGGGGTTTTTGATGACCCAATTGACGGTAGTGCCCTTGGTCCAAGTGCGGGCTGAGAGCTGAGAAAATGAGAGGGTCAAAAAAATGAGGAGTCGGAACATGGCATACCAATACGAATTTCGCCGGTTGTTCTTCCACTAGTTCACCTTGAGGCGGAGAGAGAGTCGGTAGTCCGATGGCGGGGGAGCGTTTGGATTTGATGGTGGCGTTTCCAGAGTGACCGAGGCCGGGGTTGTCGAGAATTCCGGTGTCGGAACGATCGGCGATAGGTAGTCAGATACTGGACGAATTAGGGCTGGAGAGCAAATGCCCTCTGAATATTTCAGCAGGAATTTAGAGGGATGACGGAAAAAGAAGAAATTCCCGTCAGCTTTTTTAAATTGGCATGGTCAGACGGGGGGAATCGTGTTCAGAGTGACTTTCATAGATTGCCGAATTTATTCCGAAAAGCGACTCCTAGCCCAAAATCTTACTTAACGTGATGAGTATTAAAGCCCCCGCCTTGTTTGCCATATCAATTGGCTCCCAATTTTTCGCATCTCTCCTAGCCCAAAATAGTTTGGTCGATTGGAATCAGAACTGGAATTACATGCATCCTAATACGGGTGTTCTTCCGACAGGATCGGGAACGACGACTCCTCATCCGGATGACACGACGCCTTGGTTTGCGGGAGCGACGGAATTTGATGCCAGTTACAGCGGGCCTTCATTTACAAGCGGGGGAGCGGATTTTGATGCAGGATTGGGAGCTGGACCGCTGGGATACGGGGGGATTACTTATTTTACAGAGGGTCTTCCGGCACCGCCCGAATTTACGGCGTTTGGAACCAACATTGGAGGTCCGCCGAGCGGTCAGCGCCGGACGGGGTATTTTCGAACGACCTTCACGGTGCCTGATGATGGGAATTTTTATGTGAATCCGGTGATTCGCTACATTTTTGATGACGGAGGGTTCGTTTATCTGGATGGCGAATTGGTAATGCGGGTGAATATGGTGGCAGCAGCTGCTGATAGTTATGCGCAGGGAGCCGCTGGAACGGCTAANTCGGAGTCGCAGATCCGGAGGGCAGAGCTTTCGCTTNCNGAGGGNNCAACGACGGGGGGGAATGCGGTAGTCACTCCCGCGATCGCAGGAAATGCGACCTTGATAAAATCGATTGANCGTTTGNCTCCGGGNACGCACACGCTTGCNGTGTCNGTGCANAANTCGAGTTCNNCCAGCTCGGATCTTTTCATGGCGCTTCAGTTNNAGACGGAAGTGGNGGANTGCATNATTACGGCNGGAGNTTCCAGCTCGACCCGCGATTTTCAGGGGACAGCGANTGANCCCTCCGACGATACTTTTGGAGTTNATTTGACGGTTTCTTTNGAAGGGGAGGGNGGCGCAGGCTGGGTCGTGANCGGACCGGTTGGGAGNTCGCTNCTGGGGCNAACCGGTGCTTATGATGTGCCAGTGAATTTCACGGGAATTCCCCTCGCNGAGTTTGCAAGTGGANCGCTTGACCTGGAATTCGCTGATCAGAGCGATGCGAATTGNACTTCNGCGGTTTCGGTAGNTCCGCAGCGAATTATTCTCTCTGATGATTTGGCGGGAACAAACCTGCCNGTGTCGACCTCTGGANTGGTCAGTGTTCCCGGCTGGACTTTTGACGATGCNGCTCGNACTGCAGTGATGAANCGGCCTGGCGGAGACGGATCACGTTTTGTGATGTCATCGGCTTTGATTGATCTTGCCGGACAAGCGGATGTGCAGTTTTCGGGAACTCTTCAAGTTGATGACGGATCGACCGGGACCGAGGAAACGGATGAGTTTCTCGCTTATCTTATCTTTGACGGTGACACCGAAAATCCGATCAATCTAATTTCCAGACACGATATTGTGACGGTCGACGGGATTCTTTCAGCTGATGAACTCGCACCGGGCGACGGGACCTTTAACTATATGCTGGACCACGTTATTCCAGCGAGTGTCAATTCCGCCCAGTTGGTTTTTGAGGGAATCAATGATTCGGGTAACGAGACCTTTACCTTAAGGGACCTCAAGTTTTCGCAAGCGGCTCCTGAACTGCAGGCCTATAATGGTCCTATTGTTTTTAATAATCAAGGAACGCCGAATCCGGCTGATGACACATTCTCCGCACCTCTCTTTATTACCAGCGTGAATCTGGGGGCGAGTACCGGGTGGACTTCTACAGACAATCCGAATGCTGGGTTGTACTCCGATGCCAAGCCGGTGACGTTCGGACCTTTCCTTCCCTTCACTGCTCCCTACACCGTGACGGTGACGGATGCCTTTGATCCGTCGAAGACTGCCAGCGTGGTCTTGAATTTGGCTCTCCCCAACATTGATGTTACCGGACCGACCAATGTTACCCGCGTGGAAAATGGGCGAGGATTCGATGATGACACCCTCACCTTCGATCTTGAAATTACGGGGGCGAACGGTGGGCCAGGTTGGGATCTGAGTAACGGAGCAATTTCCCCGGCATCCGGAGACTTCGGGGTGGTGACTTTCACCGTTCCTGCTCCCCTGACTCCAGGGTCGATTACCTTTGATGTTGCTGATATCAGCTACTCTTTGGCGAGACAGACTGTGACGGTGCAGGTCCCAAATCGTTATCTCATTGGGCAGAGCGATTTGTCAGGAACCCTGGAAAATGTGGGCACTAATTTGGCTACTGATCCCGCTCCGCAGTGGGTGAATGATCCCGTGGAAAGAACTCTTACTCTCTCCAGCGGAGGAACGTCTCTTCGGACGGTGACCTCGGAAACGCTCGATCTGTCGATAGTGGGGGAAGTCTTCTTCAGCGCCCGATTGCGGGCGACTGAGACCAGTATCACTTCGAACTTCGAGCCGGGAGATCGTTTCCGTGCCCAGTTGATTTATACCATTGATGGTTCTCCTGCAGCGGTGAACCTCATTTCTTCACTTGATATCGGAAATGGAGGAGCATCAACGACAGGGACTTTGAATGGAGCCAATGGTCCGGCTAACGGATTTCTTAATGGATATCAGGGAGCTGCAGGAACGGATCTGGCAGACGGGGTAACCGTTTATGCGACGATAGCGGAGGATTATGCCGCTCATGCTAATCGGGATGAATTCAATCCCGAGGGACTGGGCGTCGAAGCCTTACTGAATAATTTGTTCATCATGTCAGCCGTGATTCCCGCGGAAGTCGACGATGTTACCCTGGTGATCAGTGGAGAAGGCGTGAGTGGGGGGGAGCAATTCGAGATGAGTGACGTGACTTTCTCGACCGAGAATAACTTTGGCGATACCGACGAAGATGGGATGACCAATGATTACGAAATCGCTAACGGCCTCAACCCACTTGACGCTTCCGACCGCGATCTTGATCTTGATGGAGACGGACGGACAAACCTTGCAGAGTTCCTTGCGGGAACTGCGGCCAATGATTCCAGTTCGCTTCTGGCAGTGACCAGTTACACCTTAACTGACACTCTGGGGAGCTTGATCTGGAATAGTGTTCCCGGAAAAACCTATCAACTTGAGTTCTCGACCGATATGAATATCTGGACTGCCTTGGGTGGAACGGTTTCGGCGGCTGATGCTCCGGCCACGGAAACGGACTCCGGGAACTTTCCGCTCGTTACGATTGGGAGCCCGGACAAGGTCTTCTTCAGAGTGAGAGTCGTGAATTAGAGCCTCCAATTGGGAGGAGCATTTATTTAGTTACTACCTCTGTGATGGAAGAGGTGTGTGAGGGCTTCTTGATGAGGGTCTATGTTTTTTCGGTGTGTTCAGGCATTGCGGGGTCGAGGTAGTTCTTTTTAGCGAAAAGAGCGGAGTCTGCCATGAAGAGACAGCTCAGCGGAAGCTTTGAGGAATTCATTCTCCGAGTGAGGAAATGCGGCATTTTCATGATGCGGGCTGTCACTTAATTTCAGACTTGTGAATTTGTTTTGGAAGATTGGAATTCTGCAAATCTTAAGGGTAGTGAAATCAGATTGACGAAATTTGAACTAACTTCATGATTCCCCGCCTGAAGGGTAACCGGATGGCAAGCAACGAAATACACCATGAAGACACATAAAACCTCTCGAAGATTTGCGCTGAGTTTCACTCTCGCCTCGACAATAGCCTTTACGACCACTCCCGCAGCGGTGACGCCTGGCGGAACGTTTGGTGACCAAGCAATCATCATCGAAGCTGGTGGAGGCGAGCCACTGACACGGGCATTGGGAGATGGGCTTTTCGGGCCGACTCTGACTCACGATTTTGACACAGGTGTTTTGGTGGAAGGTTCCTACGAGTTGAATCCTTCCGGATTAAACGCCACACAGATTGCCCTGAGTGCAGGACGTCATTTGGTGATGTATGATGCCCGATTTGATGCTGCGGCGGGCACTACCCGGGCAGAAATTCTGACGAATTTGACTCTGGCAGGTGCCGAATTGGCGATTGGGCGCTCTCAAGGATATATCCGGAGGCAATCCGGTGCTGATGAAACCGTGATGTCAGGTGGAGGGATCATTACCGTTGCGAATGACGATGACATCCTGACTCTTCAAAGTCGACGTTCGGACGATAACAGTGTGACGACGGTAGTTCCGACCCGGTTTGCGAATGGGACGGCGATTCAATTACTCAAACTCGATGATAACTGGGATTTCCTGAGTATTCAGCGCTCTTCAAATCAAGCTGGGACCGTCGGGACGGCTGGCGTTGATGTGGCCTACGATCAAATCGCCGCAAGCAGTTCGTTGGGCACGGCTTTTTCTTTTACGGCTGGCACCAGCGACGTCACACTCAATGAAGCGGGACTTTATCTCGTTTTTGCCAACACTCGCATAGAGAAAGGGGATACCAACAACACTCGGACAAATTATCAGCAACGTTTGACCCTGGATGATGCTGAGGTCGAAGGCTCAAAAACCACGACTTATCTGCGTGGAGAAGGAAATGGTGAGGATGCCCAAAGTGGTGTGGCAGCGATCGGGACATTGGTTGTGGCAACTCCCGGTCAAATTCTAAATGTGGAATTGACGTTGGAGCCCGGAGGC
>PBTU01000031.1 GCA_002729295.1 Verrucomicrobiales bacterium
TTATCGGAATCAGGACCCTCATATTGGATCTTGGGAATGTTAGGAAAGTATTCGGACATGGTTCTTTTCTCGGAATTGCGCGGAAGGATCTTCCCGACCGCCGGAAGATACTAGCAGAAATTCCTTTTCTTTTGCCATGATGAAATCCATCGTTCTTTTGTCTTAAATCGTCAAAATCTCCATGGACGAACGAAGCCATCATTCCAAGGAAAACCCCAAATACAGGGAGTTTTTGGGGAACCTGAGATCGGGGCAGATCGCTCTTGGTTTGTTCGAAGCCCTCCCCGAGGTCATGTTCTGGCTCAAGGATCGTCAGGGAGCCATCGTTTTCGCAAACCGCGCCTATGCGGAATTGCTCCGCCGTCTACCCGAAGATCTGATTGGCGAAACCGACGCCACGCTATTTGCCCCAACAATGGCCAAAACATTTCAGGAAGACGACGAAAGCGTCATTAGCACCGGTAAATCGATGCAAAATAAATTGGAAATCATTACCCGGCAAGGCGGCGGAATCGAATGGCGAATGACTTCGAAAATCCCCTTGTTTGACGAAGACAACCAAATCATTGGAACTGCTGGGATCTCACGACGCCTCGAGCACGGCGAAGGGCCTCCTCTCCCCACTCCCCAACGAGCCATTTCTGATTTGGTGGATTATATTCACGACCATCTAGATGTTCCGATCAGCATCACAGAACTTGCAAGAAAAGTCCACATGTCGGCAAGCAGCCTGGAACGTCGTTTCCGTAAATATTTCGGAACCACCCCAAAACGCTACCTAGTCCATGCCCGCATGGCGGCAGCTTGCGACCGGCTATTGAATACTACCTTGAGCATCGGACAAATTGCAATTTCCCTGGGCTATCAAGAACATGCTTCATTCACTCGCGCCTTTATTTCCGTAATGCATATGAGCCCCCAAGAATATCGCGAATATTACTCCAGCTCGACTTAGAGATTTTCGGGATATTGTAAAAGCTTGCCGATCCGTTGGAGTAGAAGCCCGGCTCCCCCGCCATCGACAACGCGGTGGTCGAAAGTGAGGCAGAGTTCCGTCTCGGTCACCGGCACGAAGGCTCCCACCTCATCACTCCATTTGGGCTTTTTGATTCCTGCGGCCAATCCCAAAATGAGAGTTTCATTAGGAAGCGGAATAGGCGTGCCCCATTTCAATCCGAAGGTGCCAAAATTTGTCACGGTCGCGATGCCTCCGCTGGTTTGATCGGGAGTAAGACGACGTTCTCTGGCCGCGGCAACCAAATGTCTGTACTCTTCAGCCAACTCCGGAACGGTGTGCTGATCAACATTGCGCAACACTGGCACCATCACGCCATCCTCCACCTGAACAGCCACCCCGATATCGTAAGCTCTGGGATGAACGGTTTTTTCGCCAATTAGAAAACCCGCCGTAGTCGGCTCTTCCGCCAAGGCAATCGAGAAAGCACGGAGAACGTACAAAGTCAACCCAGGCTTTGGATTCTGACGCGAGCGATGTTCGAGAACTGAATCGAGAACCACTGGAAGCCCAACAGAAGCCAGAGGACGGGACCAACTGCGCAGCATGGCATCCGCGACGGAGAGTCGCATTGGAGAGGCCGAACTGTGCGGCCATTCGGAGATATACTCCAAAAACTTTTCGAGATCCTCAACGGTAACCCGGCCGCCCGCCCCACTCCCCGCAATAGCGGAAATATCAGCACCCCGTAATCCAAGTTCATCCATCCGCGCCCGCATCCGGGGAGAAAGATAATGCGCACCTTTTGTTCCAGCTGGAACAGGAAGACCTTTGATACTGGGTTCCACCAACTTCGGCTCCTCGTAACTTTGATCAGCTTGCCTGAAGTGAAGATTCTCCTCTTCCTCATCGCTTTTTGACACCGGGGCACTTTCTTCGCCCATCGTTGGGGAGCCTGTTCGTTCGATTTCCTCTGCCGTCGCCTCCAAAACCCCAAGAAGACTCCCCACGGCATAATTCGTCCCTTCCACTCCACGAATTTCAGTAATCGTGCCTCCGCACAAGGTCGTTACCGACATCGTGGCCTTGTTTGTCTCCACCTCGATAATATCCTGATCCGCGACCACTTGATCACCAACGCCAATTAAGAGTCTGACAATCCGGGCTTCGGCAATCGATTCGCCGAGTTGGGGCATAATAATGGGAACCTGTGGCATAGCGATTATAGGTTTAAAAGTTCACGGAGCTTCTGCACAATGGATTCAGGAGTTGGACGATGGACCGCCCAAAGATCCGGATGATACGGAATTGGAGTATCCTTGGAATTTAAGCGCATCGGAGGAGCATCGAGAAGATGAAAGCCTTCCGCGACAACCCTCGAAACAACCTCAGCGGTAACACCACCCCAGGGAAATGCCTCGCCCAGAGCGAGGAGTCTCCCGGTCCTCGCTACCGAAGCGATTACGGTATCCATGTCGAGGGGTTTCACTGAACGAAGATCCACCACTTCGATCTCCCATCCTTCCTCGGCCAGACGATTAGCCGCCCGTACTGCTTCGTGAACCATCGCACTGTATGTCACGACTGTAGCATGCTTCCCCGGCAGCGTAATTCGAGCGGCTCCCAGAGGCAATCCATCATAATCCAGACTCTTCGACTTGAGCCAGCGATAGAGAAATTTGTGCTCACAGAAAACGACTGGGTCGTCGAGCAGGACCGATGCTTTCAGTAAATGGTAAGCATCAGCAACAGTCGCCGGAGTCACCCCAACAATCCCTGGATAATGGGCATAGAGTGTTTCGACCATTTGACTGTGAAACGGTCCCGATCCCGGGGTTCCTCCACACGGCATCCGCATCGTAATTGGGACCGGTATTCCCGTTCGATAAAAATGCGTTCCGGCCTGGTTGACGATTTGGTTGAAAGCAATCGAGGAAAAGTCCGCAAATTGCATCTCCACGATCGGACGCATGCCACTAATAGCCGCGCCGATTGCCATCCCGGCCATCGCATCCTCGCTGATGGGAGCGTCGAGCACTCGATCGGGAAATTCTTTAATGAAACCCTTTGTTGCCTTGAAGGCACCTCCGAAGTTTCCGATATCCTGCCCATACAGAAAAACATCCTCCCGCTCCCTGAGGAGGTCGAGTTGTGCCTGTTGAATGGCATCAATATAAGTGAAACTCATTGCTAGGACATCCCCCTCTCTGAAACCGCTTGCCAGTCCTCCTTATACGGGTCGGGCCCTTCCTCTTTTTGCGAAATTGCAACGGCATTCTGCACTTCCTTAGCGGTCTCCATCTGCCACTGCATGATCTCCTCCTCACCCGCCAATCCTCTCGCAACAACTTGTGAGATTCCGATCTCTAAACAATCACGCCCAAGCTCGGAATCTTTGAGATCAGGGGGAACATAAGACCCGTCGTCATGCTCTCCGTGCCCGCATAACCTCAACAGGCGTCCGACGACAAGCTGGGGACCGCCCCCTTCTCTGGCGGCCCGCACCGCAGATTGAATTGTTGTAAGACACGCTTCCAAATTCGTCCCATCCACTTCATGTCCGGACACCCCGTATCCGGCGGCACGCTTCACCAGATTATCGCAAGCAAACTGTCTATCGCGGGGAGTTGAATAGGCAAATTGATTGTCAGCTACTAACACGACCAAAGGCAGTTTCTCCACTGCCGCCATATTCAAACCTTCATGAAAGGCTCCAGTTGAGGTCGCACCATCACCAACGCAGGTCGCGCCAACCACACCATCCAGTTTTCCCTGCATTCTTCGAGCAACCAGCATCCCTGCCACCAATGACACCGCCGCCCCCAAATGGCTGATCATGGCAGGCATTCTCCGATCTGGTCTCCCCCGGTGAATATTACCATCACGTCCCCTCATCGGCCCCTTCGCCGAACCTAGATAAGTCCGAGTGGCATCGATGATCTCTTCGCCAAATCCTGTTCTCCCAGCCTGATCCCGAATCAAGGGGGCAAAAATATCTTTCTCCTGATCAAGAGTGCATCCAAGCGATGCCGAGAACGCTTCCTGTCCGGTTCCCAGATAGACACCGCCTACAATTTTCCCGGCCTTGTAGAGGCTGGACAATTTACTCTCAAGCGTCCGCGCCAAGATCATCACTCGGAGCGTCCGGCGCATCAACTCACCGTCGACCGATTTGACAGGCAGCTCGTTGGAGGTCGATTTCAAAAGGGACATGGGACTAGTTAGATTTCCTGTTCGATGGCTTTCAACTCGAGGAACAAGTTATTCCAACGCTCAAGGCGCGGTTTTAACAGAAGTTTTTGATCAGCAATACGGCGACGCACGATTTCGAACAATCCACCATACTCCACATAGAACTCCCGAACGCCTTCTTTATAGTCATTGGCGAGAGATTCTGCAAATGGCTGCCTGAGATCATCGATACGCTCGGCGAAATTAGCCGAGAGGATTCCTTTTGATTTCTGCGAATAAAGAGCAGCACCAAAGAGAAAAAAGAGAGCCACTCCCAGCGAAATCCAGGGAGCCAGCGAAATACCCAGTCCACCAAAAATTCCAGCTGCCATAATCGCAGACAGAATAATCGTGAGATAATACCGCAACACAGTGCGGCGCTCCTCCATCTGGCGGTCGAGGGTTCCGCGAATCTTCAAGTTGGCCACGGAAAGCTTGGACGCCTCCCCTAAACGATCAATGAAGCGCTGCCGGGCTCCGGAGAGAGAATCGGCATCAATGTCGAAATCGGGCGGAGTTTGCTCCAGCCGTTCTTCAATTCTTGGCACAGCGGTTTCCCAGTGCTTGCGACAATTTTGCACCAACTCGGATCCATCTTTTCCGGCATGCGATTCGACGGCATTCTTCACCGCCTCGATAAGTCTCTTTTCGATACGCGTCGGTAATCGCTCACGGCGGAACAAGGAATAGAGGCTTTGCGCAAGGGAAAGCTGTGAATTGAGCTCTCCAAGCGAATCCTGCCCCTGCTCTAAAAAGACATCAGAGAGGGTCGAAAATTTCCGCGAAAAAGCTGTGGCCTGGCTGTCCCGCCGAACATATACTTCGGTTTCAATTTCCTTCAGAAAATACTCATCGCTATCAAGAGTGATCCGACGTTCCTGAATTCCCTGCTCAATCCGGTTCAGAGCGCTTTGGGTCGCATCCCAAATATCGCGCAGAACGCGATGGCGGTCAAAATTACCGCTCACCTTCCGCTCAATAAATGCCTCGAGTGGTGGAAACCCACTCTGTTGCCACAGTTTTTCCGAAATCCCTCCTCCCTTTTTGGCCTCCCAAGCCAGCCTCGCTGAAATTGGGAAGACCCGCGGAATATCTCCCGTCTTTTGCTCCCCCAGTTTCTCCATGTGGCCAAGAATGACGCGCATATCATCTTCAGATTTCAGGTCAACTTGCTGCAGCACAAAAATAACATTCTTTAACTGTTCTCTTGGAAGCCTCGCAACCAATTGCCAGGTATGAGCTCCCCATGGATTATCCGCGGGGAATACAAAGACAAGAAGATCGGCAATGGGGAGAAACTCCTGAACAGCCTCGGTATTCCCGGAAATTAAAGCATTCGATCCGGGAGTATCTACGAGATGAAATTCACGAAGGAACTCGATCGGAAGGAATTTCTCTACTACATCAGCGTTCGCATCCCCACTCCGTTTGTTCTTCCCGAACTGATACTTGATGATTTTTTCGGTATTGGGACGGTCGCTGACCTCACAGAGCTTTTCTCCAAACAGCCCATTGATCAAAGTTGACTTCCCCGAATTCGTTTCCCCACAAAAACAGACAAGGAACGGCCGACGGAGTTCCTTCATGAAATCACCATCATGGACCAACGCTTCAACATCGATTTCACACTCTCCCCCTAAATCACGAACTCGGGTGACAACATCAGTAAAGCGTTGTCGAATCGCAAAATAGCGGTCACCGAACATGATTAGGAAGTAGTGGACGCAAGGACAAATCGTTTAAGCCTGTCCCTTCAGCGCTAGCATCTGGGATACCGTGATGAACTTGAATCCCTTGGCAAGAAGTCCGTCGAAGGTTCGCGGCATAGCATCAATGGTTGGCTTGTGAAGGTCGTGAGCCAGAATGATGGAACCGTTCCTAGATGAGGAAAGAATACGCGAACTTACGATCGATGGCCCTGGGCGCTTCCAGTCCTTTGGATCGACAGACCACATGATGGTGGGATAGCCGAATTCGGAAAAAATGGTATTTCTTTGGTCTGTTCTCAACGCGCCGTATGGAGGTCNCATGGTNCGGGGTTTCACTCCNGCGGCGCGCACAATGGCGGCCTGCGTNTTACTCATCTCAGTGCGNACTTCGCTGGAGCNCAGAGTCGTCAGCTTCCGGTGAGTATAGGTNTGATTCCCGATCTCGTGACCNTCNGCGACGATACGACGGACAATGTGNGGNTGACGATCAACACAATTACCGATNACGTAAAAAGTTGCTTTNATGTTCCGGTCACGAAGTATGTTGAGCAATCGCGGGGTATTCTGAGGATGAGGACCATCATCGAAGGTCATCGCGACGTAGGGCTGAGAACTTGGACCACTGCGATGGGTGACGGTTCGTCCCCAAAAGCTGGACGGTAAATTAATACTGGGATTCTTCAAACCTCGACCAGCATAAGCCGAAGGACGGTATGCCCTATCCGTTCCGCCCGGCGGAACCACTTTGGAAGTCGGATTGCTAGACCTCTGAGCCGTGTCCTTCGACTTCTTGGAACCGCAAGACGGGAGAGTGATCAGGGCGCCGGAGGAGAGGAGCAATAGTTTACGTCGCTTCATAGTTAACGTATTAAAATATGCCAACTTCGCGAGGGCCTGTCACGCCTTCATCCCCCTCATTCCGGGGATTTCACCCTAATTCGGGCTATTTGACCTCATATCCCCGCCACCTGTCACGGGAATCCTCTCCAAAAGTAATATCGTATCCAAGAATTGATTCGCGATCAAAAAGAAAACGAGCATCGAATTGCTCCCCGGCGAGAGCCTGACGGAGCCAGTAGGAGTCGTCTTCCCACATCCGCTCAAACGGAATTTCCTCGATCTCACACCAATAGGGGATGGCTTCATCCGTGGCGGTTGGGATCCCTTCAAATTCAGTCGCGGTATACACGTGGCAGTGAATATCCGGGATGTCGTTCATCGCAAACCAAAGCTCGCCCCGCTTCACCGGATCGAGGCAGGTGATATGCAACTCCTCCTGGCATTCCCTGATGACACATTGTTCCGGCGTCTCTCCGGGATCAATTTTCCCTCCGGGGCCATTAATCTTGCCCTCTCCGATTCCCCTCAATTTCTCAATGAGTAGAACACGACTACCCTGATGAACAAACATGAGGGTGGCATGGATACCAGGTTCCCATTTTTCCCAATCGGGTAAGATCTTGTGATTAGACTTTGGCATAGGCTTCGACTGTGTCGCAGGTGCAGACGAGATTGCGATCTCCATGAACATTGTCAACCCGTCCCACTGGAGGCCAATATTTGTCATGACTTAAACATGCCGCCTTCTCTCGTGAGTAAGGATGATTCCAGTCGTCAGATGAAATCATTGCAGCTGTGTGAGGAGCATTCTTCAAAACGTTTTCCAAGGGATCACTTTCCCCTTCGACAACCTCTTCAATCTCCCGATGAATCGATAACATTGCCTCGCAAAAACGATCCAACTCTTCCTTCGATTCGGATTCTGTCGGTTCAATCATCAAGGTCCCCGCTACCGGCCAACTCATCGTCGGAGCGTGGAAGCCATAATCAATCAATCGCTTCGCGACATCCTCCACAGTAATCCCGCTCTTTTCGGAAATCGGACGTAGGTCAATGATGCACTCATGTGCCACCAGTTGATCTCTTCCGGTATAGAGAATTGGAAACGCGTCCCTTAATCGATGGGCCAGATAGTTGGCATTCAAGATGGCAACCTCGGTGGCGTCTTTCAATCCGTCAGGCCCCATCATCGCGAGATACATCCAGGAAATAACATTGATCGACGCACTCCCATATGGAGCCGAACAAACCACATTGGTGTTGTCTCCCAACTCATGGTGCCCGGGAAGGTAATCAACAAGATGTTCCTTCACCCCAATCGGGCCCACTCCCGGTCCCCCGCCACCATGCGGAATACAGAAAGTCTTATGTAAATTAAGATGACAGACGTCAGCACCAATCTCTCCAGGACTGGTCAAACCAACTTGGGCATTCATATTTGCCCCATCCATGTAAACCTGTCCACCGGCCTGATGAATCTCGTCACACACCTCCTTAATTCCCTCCTCAAAAACGCCGTGAGTTGAGGGGTAGGTCACCATGAGAGCTCCGAGGGATTCGCGATTCTGATCGATCTTCAGACCTAAATCCTCACGGTCAATATTCCCATCGTCGTCACAATTGACCGGAATGATTTTAAACCCCGCCATCACCGCCGAGGCTGGATTCGTTCCATGAGCTGAAATGGGAATCAAACAACTCGTTCGATGGGCTTCGCCGTTGGAGAGATGGTAGGAGCGAATTGCGAGCAAGCCCCCATACTCCCCTTGGGATCCCGCATTTGGCTGCAGCGAAACCGCCGCAAAGCCCGTAATCTTCGCCAAATTTTCAGAAAGGTCATCGAGCATTTCACGATATCCCCCGGTCTGGCCTCGAGGCGCAAAAGGGTGGATTTGCGAAACCTCGGGCCAGCTCACCGGAACCATTTCCGACGCGGCATTGAGCTTCATGGTGCAGGACCCGAGCGGAATCATGGATCGATTTAGAGCCAGATCCCGGGTCTCCAGACGATGAATATATCGCATCATCTCGGTCTCACTGCGGTAAAGATGAAACACCTTCTGAGTCAGGTATTCCGATTTTCGAAGAAGCGCCAAATCAATCGAAGCAGTCTCCTCGACATCATCCGAAGTTTTAAAAATGCGACAGAGAAACTGGAGATCCTCCGGAGTGCTGGTCTCATCAAAAGAGATTCCAATTCGTCCATCACCAAAGTCCCGCAGGTTATATCCATGCGCGTTCGCTTCCTCCAGAATCTCGCAAGCATCCAGTCCGGCATCAACGACGACGGTATCGAAAATAGTTCCGCTTAGAACCTCACAATCCGCTTGCGCAAGCGCCCCCGCCAATCGACTCGCCATTCCATTAACCCGTTTTGCGATCTCTTTCAACCCATCGGGGCCATGATAAACGGCATACATTGATGCCATTACCGCCAGCAGGACCTGGGCTGTGCAAATATTTGAAGTCGCCTTGTCCCGACGGATGTGTTGTTCACGCGTTTGCAAGGAAAGCCGGAATGCGGGGTTCCCCTGGGAGTCGAGCGAGACCCCAATGAGGCGTCCCGGGATTTTGCGCTTGAGCTTATTGGTGCAAGAAATGAAGGCTGCATGCGGTCCCCCAAAACCGAGTGGCACTCCGAATCGCTGGCAGGAACCTACACAAACATCCGCGCCCATCGCGCCTGGTTCCCTCAGTAAGCTGAGAGCCAACAAATCCGCGGCAACCGTCAGGAGCCCACCTGCGCGGTGAACCGTCTCGGCGAACTCAGAGAAATCACGCACATTACCAAGCGTCGAGGGATACTGCACCAGCGCCCCAAAAAATCCTTCTTCCGCTTCAAACTCCATGAGCTTTCCGACCACCACCCTGATTCCAAGTGGCTCGGCTCGGGTTTGCACCACTGCAATCGTCTGGGGGTGACATTCTTCATCAACCCAAAACGTCGTTCCCCTTGGCTTCGTTGCTAGAGAAAGACTCATCGCTTCTGCAGCGGCGGTCGCTTCATCAAGCAATGAAGCATTGGCAACATCCAGTCCAGTCAGCTCAACCACCATGGTCTGAAAATTCAGGAGTGCTTCCATTCTTCCCTGGGAGATCTCGGCCTGATAAGGAGTATAGGCAGTATACCAACCTGGATTTTCGAGGATGTTGCGCTGAATCACGGATGGAACAAATGTTCCATAATACCCCTGCCCGATGAATGAGCGGTGAATCTCATTTCGGGAAAAAATTTTCTGCAATTTCGCCAGAGCCCGCTCTTCAGGCAAACCATCTGGCAAATCTAACCCCGACCCGGAGCGAATGTCGCCAGGAACAACTTTTCCGACGAGCTCGGCCTGGCTGCCATAACCCAAGACCTCCAGCATCGCCTCCCGACTCGCCTTCGATGGTCCGATGTGGCGTCGCGGAAATGAGCTTTTCATAGGACCTAGCGCACCGAGGCAATGTAGGAGCTGGCGTCCATCAGATTATTAACTTGGGTTGGATCACTCACCCGAATTTTAAAAATCCAACCACCCTCGTAGGGATCGGTATTGATTTTGGCCGGATCGGCAACCAGATCCATGTTGATTTCGATGATCTCTCCCGCAATGGGCGTGTAAATATCGCTGGCAGCTTTGACACTTTCCACCACTGCAACCGGAGACCCTACATCAATATCTCCAAGGTCAGGAAGTTCGACAAAAACAACNTCGCTCAATTCCTCCTGGGCGTGATCAGTAATCCCAATGGTAGCAATCTCGCCNTCAAGACGNACCCATTCATGATCGCGGGTGTANTGAAGCTTGTCTGGTGCTGTCATGACTGAGATCTAGAGATCTTTATTTCTTATAGAAAGGTTTTTTAACCACTTGAGCGGAAATCTTTTTTCCCCGAATTTCAATCGCCAGCTTGGTTCCGATTTTTCCACTGGCCACCGGAAGATAGGCCAAGCCAATCCCTTTTTGCAAACAGGGTGAAATTCCCCCCGAACTCAAGTTTCCCAGAGGCTCTCCATTCTCGGATAAAACGGGATATCCGGCCCTTGGCGGAGCACCACGCTCGGTCAGCTCGATCGCAACGAGCTTTCTCTTGAGGCCTTCTTCTTTTTGCTTCCGAAGAGCCTCTCCACCTACGAATTCGTCTTTTCCCAAAGCGACAAAAAAGCCCAATCCCGCCTCCAGAGGCGTTCTCTCCGGGGTAAGATCACTTCCATTCAATGGGTAACACATTTCCAGTCGCAAGCTATCCCGCGAGCCCAGTCCACAGGGCTTGACTCCCTCGGCAAGAAATCCCTCCCACCATTGCGAAGCCATCGACTTGGGACAGAAGAGCTCAAAACCATCCTCCCCGGTATAGCCGGTCCGACAGACGATAAAGCGGCTCCCTTCCAAGCTGAGGTCATCCACCCCATTGCGCTTCGGCAGCGTTCGCCCTCCGCTGGCTCCAAAATAGGCTTCACAGGCTTTGCGACCCTGAATCGCCATTCCCGCCCACTCCGAGCTATCATTAAGAATTTCAACTCCCTCCTCGCCATGCTTCTGGAGCCAATCAAGGTCTTCCTCGATCTTGGAAGCATTTACCACCAAAAGGTAGTTCTTATCCCCCAGTCGATAAAGAATCAGGTCATCGATCACTCCGCCCTCTTCATTCAAAAGAAAGGTATAGTGGGCATTACCAACCTCCAGAGAGGCCACGTCGTTCCCCAGCATTCGGTTCAGCCAACTCGTGGAGGATCTCCCGGAGACAAATACCTGCCCCATGTGCGAAATATCGAAAACCCCCACCTCCTGGCGCACCGTCTGATGCTCTTCAATAATTGAGGAATAGACGACGGGCATTTCCCACCCCGCAAAAGGAACCATTCTCCCTCCCAGGTCCCGGTGCTGTTGATCCAATGGAGAAAGTTTCAGGACATCACTCACGCCGCGGAATGTGTGCCTGTCCTTGTTGCTTGTCAATCCGACCTTCAAGCCCTTTTCTAGCGTCAGTGAATAAACGATTTTCTCTCGAACGGAAATTCGGCTGGCTGGCTTTTCCCGGATTGATCCGCTCCATCGCCTCTCTCCAGCTTGTCTTTTTCGTTCTGCTTCTCTTTCGGCCAGAAGCGGCCGAAGTATTCATTCCCCTCGCCCCAAAGATTAAAGAGGGCGAAATCTGGCGACTGGTCAGCTTTGTCTTCTATCCTCTTGTCGATCCCTTCTCCCGCTTTGGTCTCGTTTTCAGCTGCTTTTTCGCCTTCATCGCGATGAGAATCTCCTTTCTTATCAATGATGTCTTGGAAGATTTTTGGGGAGAACTGCGGACGTCCCTCTTTGTCTACGCCGTTATTATCAGCCAATCACTGATCTATTTCTTCGACCCGATCGCCTTCGCCGCCGCCGGAAGGAGTCACTACTACCTCAGTATCTTTTTCGCCTTCGCCACCCTGCAGCCTCAGTTTGTATTCCGGCTTTTCTTTATTTTACCTGTTCCAGTTTGGTTAATCGCGGCTCTGGCGGGGCTGAGCCTTGTTGGGAATTGCATTCGAATGCCGATCTTTGCCGCCTCATTTCTAGGGCCACAAATTATTTATCTCACTTGGGCCACTCCCAGGCTGATTAGGTGGATGCGTAATCGCGGGAAGCTCCGGGTTCGTCGGGCCAAATTCGAATCTGGCCGACCGTCAGGAGAGCAAACGCTCCACCGCTGTGCCGAATGCGGTAAAACAGAAATCTCAGACCCTGAATTGGATTTCCGCGTCTCACCAGACGGTGAAGAGTATTGTCTGGAACATCTCAAAAAAAGCGACAAGGGTTCCGCGCCATGAGCGAGCTGCAATTTTCTCCACGTCCCGACAAAAAGGAACTCGACGAATCACTGTCCTTCAGCCCGAAATTCGATTCGGACGGTCTCATCGCAGCAATGGCAATCGACCACGAATCGCGTGAACCTTTAATGCTGGCT
>PBTU01000032.1 GCA_002729295.1 Verrucomicrobiales bacterium
TAAAGGTCGCTTACTTCTGAGCTACCGTAGCCCCCTCCTGGGAAGCTTTGCTCTTTTGGAGTGCCGTCGCGCTTTGCTCCGCAGCCCAACCCCGGAAGGCCTTGTCACTGATCACTTCCATGAAACCCTTCATGTTAGCGTGGCCCTCTCCACAGAGCTGACCACAAATGACGTGGGTCTCGAGCTGCTTAATCGGCTTGAACCACATTGGGATATCCTGTCCGGGAATGGCGTCCTGCTGAATCCGCATTGGAACAATAGAATAATTGTGAATCACGTCCGTCGAGGTGATCTGGAGAATAGCATTACGATTGACGGGCAGCTTCAAGACGCCCGAGACAAAATCGTCATTTCCATTCGGATCATCAGGATCAATACAGGGGTCACCCACTGCGGCAACACGGGTCCGGTCGATACGACCAAAGATTCCGTCTTCACCAGGATAATGGTAGTTGAATCCGAATTGATAGCCGATCACGCGGGCACGAACCGGGTCCGTCTGCTGCACTTCGTCGAACTGATCCGTCCGCTCCCACCAGAGAGGGAAAGCAAAACCAAGAAGTAGAACGGCTTCAATAATGACCACGCCAATCTCAAGGTGGCTGGAAACGTGGTTGGTCACTCCGTGGTAGTTTGCCTTGGGATTCTTGGAAGCCCGAAATTTCCAGAGGCAAACGAGGAAAAATAAAGTCCAACCAATGAAAAGAGCGAACATGAACCAATGGGTGATATCGATCAGATGATCGACACTGCTACCGTGCTCGGAAAAATTCTCGGGAATCCCGAGCCATTTTGACCAATTGAGTGAAACAAACATGAGTTGAGTAAGAGTGGGAATTAAGAGGACGGCGGGATGTAATCGTCGCTGTATTGGGGATCGAGAGCGGTTCTCTCCCGGCGGGCCATCCGAATGAACAAGGCGAGAATACCACCAGCCAAAGGAACAATCACTAGGAGCATGACAGCAATGGCCCAACCAGCGGCATCGTTGTCGGAGTGAAGAAAATTGTTGGCGCAAGTGGAGCAAGCCAGTTGAAAAGTATCCGTAATCATCTTTAAAATGTTCTATACAATAATCGATTTAGCTTTGCGGTAAAAGCGAATGCCATAAACGATCAGAACAGCCGAAGTGATAAATCCGACGATCCCGAAGGCCTCGACCGCTGATCCGGCTTCTTGTGCCGAATCAAAAAACACCGCCCACACTCCGAATCCCGCAAAGAAAAGAGCCGCGATTGTAATGAAGATGAGATGGAATCCTTTGATCGACATGAGACAGAAATTTTAATCGTGAACGTCGGTAGCTGGATTCGCCGGATTGTAGAATCCATCAACTTTCGTTGGGCTTCCAAACTGAATGGGATCACTCTTGGACCATCCAATGAGCCACATACAAAAGAAGGCCATGAGAAGAGCTAATCCGTAGAAAAAGTAAATCAAGGGCTTCTCGTGATTAAGGTGCATAAAAATAATCATCACCAACGAAGCTTTAAATGCCGCAATGAGCAGACCAATAGCGGCATCCACCCCATCAAAACCGTGATCACCAAAATCGAGTGCCTCGACGGTCGCCACCAGCACGGTCACAACGGTGAAGAAGAAGAGAAGCATTCCAATGAAGAAATAGAGCTTCTTTGCTTTTTGAATTTCTGCAACTGAATCAGCCATCAGGATTGTCTTTTAAAAAGTGTGTTACGAATAGGAAAGGAAATTACATCAAGTAGAGGATCGGGAATAGGAAGATCCAAACGAGGTCCACAAAGTGCCAAAAGAGCCCGCCGACTTCGACACGGTTCGCAAGCCACTCAGGGTTACTGTCATACATTTTTCTTCCGAAGAAAAGATAGTATCCGAGAACAACGATACCACCTATCACGTGAAGCCCGTGAAGCCCCGTAATGGTGAAATATATCGCATAATAGGTACTCCATTTCGGAGTGAAGGTTGCCTCAAAGTCGACCTTGTCGCGGGGAATGCTCACCTCGGGGAAGTGCTTGGCCATCTCCGGATTGTAGTGATCGGCACCTGCAAATCCATCGAACCAGCCAGGGAGCTCCAAAGTTTGTTCTTCTGCCATTTTAGCAAGATCAGCATCAGGATCAGCTTCCTTTACCTGACCATATGCCACAATTTTCTGCCAGGTGACGCGATACCTATCGAGGTCCGATGGCTCACGATCTTTCTTAGCAAGGCGGATAGTCTCCCCCTTCAACCATTCCTGATGGTTTTCCCAGATTGCCTTCAACTGAGGCTCCTGAACAATCCAACTTTTCTCGATCACCGCACTAGAATCAAGACCCTGCTCTTTGGCCCGCATTGCGGTAAAACTAAAGTCAATGGCATCAACACCAAGAATCATGGGGCTTTCGAGCATCTTCCCTTTGATCACCGTGTCGTCGCGCAATTTGAGCTGCTCGGCGTTACGACCGTTGGAAGTCATCCAACTTGGTTCGAGAATCAGGGTCAGAGCTGGTTCCACCTTGAAAGTAATTCCAGATCCAGCTCCAATCATCAAGGGCGTCAACTTCTCGTTGTCCTCCTTGCGACGTTCTTTCCATACCTCGAGATCGATGATGTTGTATCCGGGCTGATCGATCCCTCTCTCATCACGAATCCATGCCCAGGAGGCCTTTTCGAAGTTGGTGCGAATGGCTGAATCATGCGCCCGGGAATCGAGGAAGACATCCTCGGCCTTATCGAGCGCATCGGTGGTCAGCTCGTCGCCGGCCTCCAAGACCTTGGTCTTCTCAGCGCCGTCCTTCCCGATCTGATCCTCATCCATGACCGCATAGTCTTCGACGAGGGTGATTTTCGAGTCTCGCTTCACAGCCTGTTTCAAAATCTCAATCACAAACGTATCGTGAACCGGACGGGTCAGAGTGAACGTCATCTCCGAAGCCTCGAAAACAATGCGGTTGGCATCGAAAGATTCCTCGGGGTATTTCCCATTCTCCTTGTGAACCACATGTAGATGACCATTTTCCTCTAGGACCACCTTCTTTTTGTGTCCCTCGAGAATTCCATATCCTTCCACCGGACCGCTATCGCTGATACGCACGGCATGGTGACTAAACTTGGCGTTATATTCGATTGCCTTCAACACCATGAAGCCAAGGGCACACGCTATCGTAATCGACATATAGACCTGAAACTTCCGCCACTCCCTCATCTTGAGAGCCGCCCAAGCAAAGACCACCGTCACGGATGAGCCGATCAAAATAAACGTGTTAATCAATCCGGGAAGGATCGGAAGAGCGCGCTCCGGCCAAGGGTAATCGGCGTAGAGGCGCAGGAAAAGGTAGCCAGAGAAGAGACCTCCGAAGAGAGTCACTTCGGAAGCGAGAAAGAGCCAGATACCAACCTTTGAGTTGTTGAGACCGGTGTCTTTCCGGGCGTTAACGACAAATGGGATTTCCACAGATCTAAAGAGTTATTCGGTTTAGAGTCTTGGTTTCCTCGGCGGGTTCTTCGCTCTCGTCCTCATCCGATTCGGAGCGCCTGGGTTCCTCCCACTGGGGGAAGTAGTCCTCACCATGATCAGGACGGCTGTATTCGTATGGACCGCGGTAAACCGAGATATCGAAGGTAAAGTTTCCATGTCCCGGAGGCGTCGGAGTGGCCCATTCGAGAGTGGTTGCATCCCAAGGGTTGTCACTCGTGACTTTCTTACCCCAGAAATAACTTACGAACATGTTTACCAGGAAAGGAACTTGGGCAAGTGCGAGACAAATCGCGGAAACAGTCATCACCTCGTTGAGTGAAATCTTCTCGGCCACGGTCAGGCCAAAGACATTGATTCCATCGGACGCTTTTTCAAGGTAGGCGTCTCCACCGTTGTACCAACGACGGTGGAAACCTGCCATTCCCTGGGTTAGCATCGGGAAGAAGAGGAAGTTCATGCAAATCAGGGACGGCCAGAAGTGGAGATGTCCGAGCGTGTTGTCCATGAAGCGACCAGTCATCTTGGGATACCAGTGATAAACACCGGCGAAGAGACCGAAGAGAATTCCGGGGGCCACCACGTAGTGGAAGTGGCCGATCACGTAGTAGGTATCGTGGAGGTGCAGGTCCGCTAGGTTGAAGGCCAGCGGGAGTCCGGTAAGACCACCAATTCCGAACATTGGCAGGAAGGCCGCCGCCCAGATCATTGGCATGGTGAAACGGATGGAACCGCCCCAAAGCGAGATAATCATGGAGGTGAGGAGAATCACCGAGGGCACCGAAATCAGCACCGTGGTTGTCTGGAAGAAGGTCGAAATGACCGGTCCCATTCCAGTGAGATACATGTGGTGGGCCCAAACGATGAAGGAAAGGAACCCAAGAACGATCACCGCCCATACCATGGGCTTGTAACCCCAGAGAGGCTTTCGGGTGTGGCAGGGAATTATCTCCGCGACACAAGCAATGGCCGGCAAAAGGAGAACATACACCTCGGGATGACCCAAGAACCAAAAGAGGTGCTGGTAGAGAAGCGGGCTACCACTGCCAGAAAGCTCCATCACTCCATCGGTCCGGGAGTAGAGTCCGGAAGGCATGAAGAAGGACGAACCAGTCATCCGGTCCATGAGCTGCATAATGCCAGCGGCTTCAAGCGGTGGGAAGGCAAGGAGGAGAAGGAATCCGGTCACCAACATGGCCCACACGAAAAAAGGCAGGCGCATCCAAGTCAATCCCTTAGCGCGCAGCTGAATGATGGTGGTGACAAAATTTACTGAACCGAGCAATGAGGAAGTAATCAGAAAGACCAGACCAATCAGCCATTGCGTTTGGCCGGCCAGCAGTTGATTCACAATCTGCCTGTCCGCATAGCCGGCGAGCGGTGAGTAGTTGGTCCATCCGGACTTGGCCGCACCCGACTCCATGAAGAAGCTGGCGCACATGGTGAGTCCACCAAGCAGATAAACCCAGAAGCTGGCCATGTTGAGTTTTGGAAAGGCCATATCGGGAGCACCAATCTGGAGAGGAGTGACGTAGTTGCCAAAAGCTGCGAAACCAAGAGGCACAACCCCAAGGAAAACCATGATCGTTCCGTGCATCGCGCCGAACATGTTATAAGTCTCCCCTGTTACCTTGCCGCCATCCAACCAACGTGCTTTCCAGCCATCGGTAAAGATCCAACTCAAGTAACCGGGAAGCGGCTCATGGGGATACGCGATGCTCCAGCGCATCACAATCATCAAGAAAAACCCGAACAGGAGAAACGCTCCGGCAGCCAGACCATACTGGATACCGATGGTCTTGTGATCGGTTGAAAAAAGGTATTTTGTCCAAAAGGACTGCTGATGATGGTGATCATCGTGAGAGTCTGCGCTCATAAATCTTGTGGTTTTGAAATGAAATTATTTGGCGGCCTGGACCTCGACAGGCTCAAAGGTAATTGGATCAATCAAGGTCTCGGGAAGCAACTCTGCCCCTTCAAGATCTTTATCGTAATTCTTTTTAAGTTCTTCGACAGTCACCGCCCCATCTCCGCGCGCATTGGCGATTTCGAGAGCCTTGGCGGCTTGCTCAAGAGAAACAACAGACGCCTTGTTACCCCAGTCGTTTCGAATGTAGGTCATCACTGCGGCAAGCTCCTTCTTTCCAAGACCGAGCCCCTGTGCTGGCATTACGCCGTTGTAGGAAACCCCGCCAACCTCGATCGGTCCGGTCACCCCGTGGTAAATGATTTGAGAGAGCTGTTCGGTCGGTCCGGTGACCCAGTCAGAACCCGCAAGAGGAGGAATCCCAGATCCCCCTGCTCCACCCGCTCCGTGACAACCGGCGCATTTCGAGTAAACTTTTGCGCCCTCCTTGCTAAGGAGAACCAACGCAGGTCCTGGAAGAATCACAGGAGGAGGACCGGCTGTATCCGGTGCGCGCACCATGCCTTCAACATAGAGTTCATCGTAGTCGAAGAATCCCCCACCTTTTCCGAGAACTGCGCCTCCGACAAGCATGACAAATCCCGAGAGAAGGATCAGTCCAAGGGAGACAGGCTCCATGCCATTTTCAGTGACACGCTTCTCACGATTGACCGCCGGAGTGTCCCCAAGCGTGGCGTGGGCATCAGCGACATTGATTTTCTCGTCGAGATCAGGACGAAGGTCCCCGGATGACTGTTGGTCAGACATGTTTTATTCCTTTGTGGGAGCAGTTGGATTCAAATTATAGGCCTTTGGAAGAGGAGCACCGAGAGTGTCTTTTTTCAGGGAAGCAAGGTAACTGACGAGAGCGCGGGCCCGATCGGTCGGAACTACTGCCATCCTATTAGGAGTATAAAGCGGAAGAGCCTGTCCGCCAGCTAGAATTTCCGGAACTTCCCTGAACAAACCAGACTTGGAAGGACAAGTAGAATGCGAGTGAATCTCCTGGTCGTTTTCAACGTAGCCAGGGTTGGTCCGCGGGCTGTAGAGGTGAAGATAAAGCCAGGTTTCGGGCGTGAGATCACGTCCCTTCAAATAATGATCAAGACGGCGCCCCAGATTGGAAAGATCCGGCCCGACCCGGCCCAAGCCAATATGTGCCACGTCCTCGCCGTCGTAATCAGTCGGGACAGTCTCCCGACGAGTGTCGGGATTATCTGCAGTCAGTCGCAATCCGGCCCATTCATCGCGATGCACATCCGGCCCAGCATAAGTTGGGCGAATCAACTGCGTGTGACAGTGGTAGCATCCCTCTTGTCCGTAAATCTTGGATCCTTCGTTCACCCGTCCATCTCTCATCGGGCTGTATGCCTGCCCTTTTCTATCACCCTCTTCAAATTTAACAGGCTCAAGGGCTCGCATTTTGGAAAAGGGAAAAACAACCATAGCGAGCCATGGTAACCCAAAGCTGGCGAGCAATCCGAAAATAAAAGATTTAAATGTCATTTCTGAAGGACTTGGAAATTTCTTACACAGTCGCTGCCTCGTAGTTATCGACCTCTCCTTCCGGTCCGTGAGGACTTTCAACATGATGCTTGTCCAGGAGAGTTGGATGGGAGGAACGACGTCCGAGGCGGGCCCACATCAGGAGAAGATGAAGGCAAAAGAATAGATTCGCGAGAAGGAGGAAACCCCAAGCTAGGGTAATGCCCCATCCGTATGCAGCGGCTCGCCGCGCTCCGGTCAGGAAAGGCTGTGTCAGGTCCTCGGTCCCCTGCCCCTGAAAGACACCGCCAACTACCGCGCAAATCACGATCGAGGCAAGTCCGTAGAGGGAAAGAAAGAAGTGCCAGCGAATGAGGCGGCGGGAAAGCCACTCACGACGAGTTATGCGGGGAACGATGAAGTAAATGGCACCGAAAGCACAGAGGGAGAACACTCCGTAGAGGCCAAGGATATCCAAACCGTATCCCGCGTAGCTAAACTGGGAAACCTTCAGGCCGATATTGTTATTCAAGGCAAAGGAGAGGACTCCATACCCCACAAAGAGGACGATTCCGCAGGCGGTGAATCTCATTGAAGGGCTCAGCGCAACGGCTTTCCCATGACCTTGCACGGTCCGGAGAATATTTACCCCAACCGATAGTGCGGGAATGAGGATCATCACCATGGCGGCAGCTCCGGCTGCGGGAAGAAACTGGGGAATTGGTGCCCCAGCTAATTTCTGCATTCCCACCCAAGGCCCGACCACGGCGAGAGACCAGAATCCGAAGAGGGCGATATTATAACTCCAAACCGGACGTCCGGTGACTTTCGGAGCCAGGTAGTAGGCACTAGCGAGTGCAACTGGCAGGAAGAAGAGAGCGAAGACGGTTCCTTTAAACCAAGAAGCAATTCCGGTAGCCATCAGGGGACTTCCNTCAAAAACAAAGACAAANAGCCAGGCCGTCACCATGATCCATGGAAGCCAAAGCATCGCTGCGAGAAGATACCATTGGCTTACATANACGTGTCCGGCATCACGAACTTGAAACTGAACNAGNGACCAGATCGANATCATGATAAAGCTCACCAAAAGAACAACCCATAACCCGCCTGGGAANTCCATNCCGGCAATTCCAGAACTCTCGAACCACGGCCCCAAGGATCCGGAACCCATGATACANANCACTCCGTAGGCCACGGCAGCATTCCAAATGTGTCCGGCAACAAGAATAATTCCCGAGGCGGTGCATTCCTTGCGGGAAAGACGTGCCATCAGCCAGATAAGCATTCCGAAGGCAGCCTGAGCTCCCCATCCATAAGTAAGGGTGCTCATGTGAGCGGCATCGACCTTTCCGGCATCCAAAAACGAAAAGCCGCTGAGGAAATCGGGCGCATGCTTTTTCGCAGAAGCAATCAACCCGAGGACGATTGAGAGGGCGAGCCAAACAGCACCGCTCGAGAAAAAGAACATCACGGGATGACGTAGCGAACGATCGATCGCCACCCGCAGGTCGACATCGGGGGAATCGGCATTGGAAGTAGTCTCGGCCATGAAAAGAAAAGTAGTTAGTGGTGCACCTTATTCTACAGGGGCAGGTTTTTCGTCCTCCTTGGGAGTTTCCGCGGGTGCGGCTGCCACGAGTGGCTTGGAACCAGGTGTAGGAACTTGCTGGTGAAGATTGTCAGATGGTTTGGTGATCGCCTTCTCAATGGCGGCCGTATCGAGGGCGGCTTCCTGCGCAGCGCGGGCTTCGGACACGAGCGCAAGCCGGGCTTCAGACTTCATGTCATAAACAGTGTTGACATCTCCATGCGTCATTGGACGAACAATGACGCAGGCAATGGCAAAGCTCGCAATGAGGAGAGTCGCTATCCAAAAGGCAGCGAATCGCTTGAGAGGGTTATCGCGGGTATGATCCATGACTAATTATGAAGGTTGGCTGATTCCAGAATGCGGGGATCGCGATTCGGGTAGAGAGCAGCGGAGGTTAAATTGCGGAGGAAAAAGAAGACGAACCCGGAAAGGACGATTACCAGAGCGAGGAGATCTCCCCAGAAGGAATGATTGAGCCAGAGTTCAGCCTGATGCTCCACGACGAGCCCCACTGAAGGTCCACGCTCGGGGATAATCATGTGATAGACGTCAGCAAAGTGCACTACGAGAATATAGATGCAAAGAATGATCATGAACTTGGGCTTCTTCTTTACATCGGAACGAAGGAGCACGAGGAATGGCAGGGCAAAGTGCAGGAAGACCAGACCGATACTAAGGATATTCCAGTTTCCGGTATTTCGCAGGATGAAGTAACGTGTCTCCTCCGGGATGTTGGCATACCAGTAAAGGAAGAATTGGGAGAAGGACACGTAGGCCCAGAAAACCGTGAAGGCGAAGGTGAACTTGCCCATGATGTGGAAGTGCTCCTCGGTGACAACCTTCTTGAGGTAACCGGCTCTCTGAAGAAGAAGCGCGGTCAAAATGAGAACCGCCATACTGCTGAGCGCTGATCCGGCGAAGACGTATACCCCGAACATGGTGGAGAACCATGAGTAATCGAGAGCCATGACCCAGTCGATGGCGAGGAAGGTCAAGGTCACCCCAAAAATGATCATTGACCACGAAGAATGCTTGCGGGCTGCGAAGAGATTCTTGATGCCGGGATTGCGATCGGTATCCTGCTTGATGGAAAATCCACGCACGAACCAGATAAAAAATCCAAGAAGACCAAAGAACAGGAAAAAGCGGGCCAGCCAGAATCCGGGGCTGAGATAAAAGGTTTTCTTGGCAAGAAGATGATCGTGCATGTTCCCGCTATGCATCAGGGCATCACTCGAGGACATCTCAGGGTGAGCTCCCACGGCAGCCTTGAATGAAGTCATCCACTCCCAAAGATACAGCTGTACGCCGGGGAAAAGGAAAGGAATGGCGAAGAGCGACAGGAATGGGAAGACAAAGCCCAGGTTCTCCATGAGACGGCGAACCGAAGTACCCCACCCTGAGTTCGAGAGATTGTGGAGGAAAGTCCAGAAGCAACCGCCCATGGCGAGCGTCAGAACGAAGAAGACCGCGAGGAGCCAAGAGAAAGAATACGATCCGTGCAACTCCGTGCCGTTTTCACCGCCACCGAAGAATAAAAATGCGATACTCGCAATAAGCCCGACAGCCGCAATTCCACCAGTGAGGGTCTGGAGATGAGCAATTTTGCTTTTCTCAAGATGCTCGCCGTTGGTCGGGATGTCCTTGGATGTGACTTGGTGTGCCATGTCTCGATCAGCTGATTTGAAAAGTTATTTGGCGGATGCCTGAAGAGCGCGGAGGTAAGCCACGATGGCCCATCGATCCCGCACGGGAAGATTGTGTTTGTAGCCACCCATTAGGCCTTTACCGTTTGAGATAACTTCGTAAATGTAACCGTCGGGAGCGGCAACTTGCTTGAAAGAATCGGTGAGAAGATTGGCAATATTGCCCTTCATCGCGCCCTCGAATTGGTTGATGACGCCTTTTCCGTCTCCGGCTTCGCCGTGGCAGATCGCGCAATTAACATTATACATTTCCTTGCCGCGAGTGAGAAGCGCCCTGCTTTCCTCAGTGCTCTCGAGCTTAAGCTCCTCGGGCATGCCATTGCCGAATTTATCGCCAAGTGCTCCGGTGAAATAGTAACCGGTGCGACCTGCTCCGAATTCAATCGGCAGAACACCGCTGTCAGCGCCACGGGGAACGGTGCCCATTACTGGCTTGCGGGATCCCACCCCATCAGCAAAGAAGCCGGAAGGCTTCTGCGCTTTCAACTTGTCCTGGCTATCCATGTCTGGAAAAACCTCGAGAGGTGCCTGGGAAAACTTGTCACCACGGAAACCCAACACTCCAACGACAAAGAGTGCCACGGCAAGGTAAGCTAAGAAAAAGTATTTCATGGCTTACTCTGAGTCGTCCTCCACAAGTTCGATGTTAGCACCGCCGATTTCGTCGAGAAGTGACTTCGTTGACTCAGCGGAGAACTTGGCGTCACGCGCCTCGATGGCGATGAAGAATTTATCGTCGGTCACCCGCGAGAATTGCTTGCTCGAGAAGATCGGGTGATTCCAGCGTGGCAGACCAATCAGGGCAAGAAGCCCGAAAAGCACCGTGAAACCGGACAAAAGAATGGTCAGCTCGAACATCACCGGAAAAAAGGCCGAGATGGTGTGGATATTTGCGGGCTTGCCCTGCACCACGGTCGGATACAGTCCGACCTGCGTGCCGTATGCCAGGACAATCGCGGTGATGAAACCGGTAAGACCTCCGAAAAAAACGAAGTAGGGAAGAATTGAACGTTTCAAACCCATGGCATCGTCGAGGCCATGAACCGGATAAGGAGTGTAGCAATCCCACTTCTTAAATCCGGCATCGCGGACTTTCTCGGCAGCCTTGTAGAGCTGCGAGGCGTTTTTGAATTCGGCTAAGTAGCCGTAGACTCTGCGAACTTTCGTACTCATGCGTTCTCTGCAGCTGGTTTCACCTCGCGGCCAGCCTCAATGGCAGCACCGTTCGGGTTTTCGTGAATTTCGTATTGATAGGCTTCGATGACTTCGACACCGTCATCAGGATGAGCCTTCTTATCGTCGTCATGGGCGTCACTCTCTTTGAGAGTCCACTTAACCTCGGCAATGTTGATACACGGAAGGAATCGAAGGAAGAGAAGGAAGAGTGCGAGGAACATGCCGATCGTTCCGACAAAGGTAAGAACATCAACTTCACTCGGGCTATAGGTTTTCCAGTCACCCGGCAGCCACATGCGGGCCAGAGTGGTGACAATGATCACGAAGCGCTCGAACCACATTCCGATGTTCACACACATCGCAACGATCATGACAACCCAGAGGTTTTCGCGCATCTTCTTGAACCAGAAGATCTGCGGCGAGAGCACATTACAACTCATCATAGCGTAATAGGCCCACCAGTATGGTCCGTCGATTCGGTAGAGGAAGGCCGCGCCTTCGTATTTCGCTCCAGAATAGAAGGCGATGAAGAGCTCCATCAAGTAGGCATAACCCACGATCGTTCCAGTCAGGAGGATGATCTTGGTCATGTTATCGATGTGCTTCATCGTGATCATGTCGTGCAGGCCGTATATGGCACGCGCCGGTATCATAATCGTCAGCACCATGGCAAATCCACCGAAGATCGCACCCGCCACGAAGTAAGGCGGGAAAATGGTGGTGTGCCATCCGGGAACAACGGAGGTTGCGAAGTCGAACGAAACGACCGAGTGAACCGAGAGCACCAGAGGGGTGGAAAGAGCAGCGAGGAGAAGATAGGCCATCTCGTAATGGCTCCATTGACGATTACCGCCGCGCCAGCCAAGAGAGAACAAGCCATACATGAACTTGCGGATGCCAGGCTTGCAGCGATCACGAATAGTCGCGAGGTCAGGGACCATGCCCAGAAACCAAAAGATCAGGGAAACCGTAAAGTATGTCGAGACCGCGAACACGTCCCAGAGGAGTGGCGACTTGAAGTTCTGCCAGATCGCGTTGGAGTTCGGGATCGGAGCGAGGAACCAGGCCATCCAGACACGTCCGACGTGGAAGGCCGGGAAGATCCCCGCACACATCACGGCGAAAATCGTCATGGCTTCCGCCGCCCGGTTAATTGAGGTCCGCCAGTTTTGACGGGTTAGGAAAAGAATCGCGGAAATGAGCGTTCCGGCGTGGCCGATACCAATCCAGAAAACGAAGTTCACGATGGGCCATCCCCACATTACACGGTTCGTGTTTCCCCAAACCCCTACCCCGGTCGAGACGAGGTAAGTCAGGCCGCCTACCACTCCGATGAGAGCAATGAGGGCACTTGGAATGAACAGGATCCACCAGAGGAACGTTTGGCGGTTTTCAATGACTCCGCAAATCCGTTCGGTAATCCAGTGATAGGAACGTTCGTTGAGAATCAACTTTTCACGCTCGAGCACGGGGATTTTCACCGCAGACACGTTGTTTTCAGACTGTGTGGTCGCTTCGGACATAGGTTCAGTCGCAGGAATAGATTCTCAGAGATTAGTGAATGTTGATCGTGGCCTGACCGAGGAATTTCGCATCGGGCATTTTCGAATTTGGATTCTTCACACGGGCCAGATAGCTCGTGCGCGGACGGGTATTGACGTAGTTGAGCAGGTCGTAGTTGCGCTTGCTGCCTTCAATCTTCTTGTAGTTATCGCCTTTCAGGATCTTGATTGAGTCAAGCTCATTACCCTTCGCGCGGACAACTTGTGAATCGTCATCGAGCAAGTTTCCAAAGGAAATTCCCCCGTTCGGACAGGCCGACTGGCAGGCCACTTGGATGCTGTCGGTGGGAACACGAAGGTCCTTCTTAGGGTCGATCTCGACCTTGGCGGAATGAAGGCCGGCTCTCGCAGCCTTCTGCTTGTGCTGCTGCTTCTGCTTAATCTTGGCGGACTCAAGACGCTGCACACAGTAGGTGCATTTCTCCATCACACCACGCATCCTAACAGACACGTTGGGATTTCTCTGGAGGTGCGGTGCTTCACCCACTTGCTTTTCACCAAAAGGACCCTTGTAGAGATTACCTTTGATCACCGGGTTGCGCTTGTTGTAGTCAAAGAAATTAAAACGACGGGCCTTGTAAGGGCAGTTGTTGGCGCAGTAGCGCGTTCCGATACAACGGTTGTAGGCCATCGAGTTAATACCGTCCTCGGTGTGGACCGTGGCATTCACNGGACAAACTGTTTCGCAGGGAGCCATCTCGCACTGCACGCANGAAACCGGTTGCGGAATCGACTCGGGATTTTGCGTAACCCANTCCGGATTGGTAATCTTGTTNCCCTCCTTGTCCTTCACCTTGTGGCCGCCGCTGTATTCGTATTCCTGGGAGGCAAAGTAGCGATCCATTCGGACCCAGTGCATCTCACGACCCATCGCGACCTGGTCCTTGCCAACAACCGGAATATTATTCTCGGCCTGGCAGGCGATCAAACAGGCATTACATCCTGTGCAAGTATTTAGGTCGATCGCCATTCCCCACTGATGAACTTCATCGGAAAGGTGGGTCTTCTTGGCCATATCCGACTTGGACCATATCCCGCCTTTCGGATCATAGAGGGAAATATTGGGAGGAACGTGGGAATCAATTCCCTGCTTCTTGACCTTCTCAAGCTGCGTTTTGTAGTCCCCTTTTCCGGACGCATCATCGGTGGAAATCTCCCGCGCCAGAGCGCGACCATACATCGAATGGTGCTCCTGGGTCAGGGCCACCTTGTATGTCTCACCCGTTTCGGAAACCTTTACACCAGTGGCGAAGTATGGAGTCTCGGCGGAACGTAATACATAGGTATTAAATCCAGTGTTCACCCCGACGTGCCCGACAACCGCAGCATCGGGATCAAGCTTGTTGGCACCAGCACGATCATCGTCGGCAGCTTGACCATATCCTACCGGGAGAGTGAGAGAATTGTCGGCATGACCGAACGCAATCAAAACGGGCACGGTGAGCTTTCGCTTGCCCACCTCAATGGTGATCATGGGAGCGCGGGCATTTTCCCCCTCTCCAATGTGAGCTTCTTCAGCCGTCTTGGTTTCCAACTTGATAATCTTATCGTAGAGACCGAGATCCTTGGCAGTCTTTGGGGAAACTTGAGCCGCATTATCCCAAGTCAACTTCGTGATTGGGTCGGGAGCCTCCTGAAGCCAGGCATTCTCAATATAGCGCCCATCGTAAACGGAGGCGTCGGTGGAGAAAACTAGTTCAAGCGCTGTTACCGACGGGGCTCCAGGCAACTGAACGTCGACCGAATCCACACTGGGTGTTTCAACACTTTCGTATGAGGTGTCGGCTACAAAGCCGTCTCTCAAAGCCTCGCCCCATGTCTCAGTATCAGACTTGCCATTAAGCTCCGCGAAGGTCGTCTTCACCTCTCCCATAGCCGGAGAGAAATCACCTTTCGCAAACTCACCTCCGCCAAGAACGTGGAGAAGCTCCAATTCCGAAACACCTCCGTAAAGCGGAAGAATCATCGGCTGGATCAAGGTGTATACCCCCGTCTTACTGCGAGCGTCCCCCCAACTTTCTAAATAATGCGCTGCCGGAACATGCCAGTCGCAAGCCCACGCCGTAGCGTTGTTGCGAAGGCCCCAGTGAATGGTCGTTTCGGCCTTTCCAAACACCTCGGCAAATCCATCGGCATCGAAGACCGGGTCGGCAGGCGTCATCAGAATCACGTTTTCAACGTCGCCACCTTCCAGCTTGGCGGAAAGGTCAGCGAGAGAGCCGTATTGCCCTAGGTCAGTCTTCACCGTCTTGACCGCGGCCGCGCCAAGCTTGGCATTAATTGCGGCGGCGAGATCGTGAACTTCCTTGGTCTGACGCGATCCAGCTACGACCAAGGCACCAGAACCAGCAAGGGTCAAGTCAGCCGCACAAGAACCGATCCATTGATCAAAGAGATCCGCTGATCCACCTGGAAAGAGAGCAGCCTTTTCTTCTTCATCTGGAGGATTACCCACGGCGACTCCAAACGATCTTGCGATTTCGGCAGCCACCATGGCGACGCGACTAGGGGCCACCCGCAAACGGTGATCGGCCATTCCTCCGGTGAGACTGAACTGCGTCTCGACCTGGTAAAGGCGATTCATCTTTTCAGGATCGACATCGCCTTCCTGATCATAGCTTTCATTACCTCCCTGGCGACGGAGCGAAAACGCACATCCATTGCCGACAGTGTCATTGCCCAGGAAGTCGCAGTCGAGCGAGAGAATGCGATCTGCACCGGCAAAATCAATCACCTGAGTCGTTCCCTTTTTGTGAGACTTCGGCGAGAGCGGCTCATAAGAAATCAAAGTCGCACCTCTCTCCGCAAATTGCTTGGCAAGGCGGTTGCGAGTTGGTGAATCATCTTCTCCAAAAACCAACGCGGTCTTCGAAAGATCGAGTGCGGCAAGGGCATCTTTCAACTCGCCCTTGGTTGCGACTTTGCCGCCTTTGATGACCTTCTGTGAGCGAGCCGGTGAATAGAGATCGAGGACCGAAGCCTGAGTGAAGGCATCGGTGCCGTTCCCGTCTGGATGATCAGTGTTGGTTTCGATCTTGGTCGGACGACCCTCGTACGTCGTCACCACCAAAGGCAAAGCTCCTCCGACTTGCGGATGAGCCGAGGCGTAAAAAAGTGGCTTTCCGGGGATGATCCACTCTGGGGCCTTCTTATAAGGGACGATGTAACTTTCGGGACGACGGCAAGCCGCTAACCCAAGACCAGCCAGGGCGGTCGAGGCCCCCATGAGTTTGGTGAAGTTCCGACGGGAAACATTTTGCTCCTCTTCGCTTAAGGTGTCCCCTGCCGGGAATTCACGCTCGAGAAGGTTGCGGAAATTTAGTGATCCTTCTTTTTCTCCAACACTACGCCATGCAGTGACAGAGTCGCTCTCTTGTGGAGCTACTGGTGGATTCCAGACGCGTTTACTCATCTCAGGATTTCAAATTAACGGTGACAAGTCGCACAGGACTCTTTGGGCTGAATGCCCCAGTGGGCGACAAGGAACTTGCCAAATTCTTCGGGTTCGGTGATCCGATTGTTATTCAGATCTCGCACGTCGTTCTCTTCAAGATATTCGGCGGGATCGTAATCAAGATTGTAGACCTCTTCGAGCGGACGGACGTGCTTCTCGGGGTTGCGGTGACAATCGAGGCACCAGCCCATCGAGTGACTCTCAGCGTGATAGACCTTCTCCATCTTGTGCACGTCTCCATGACAGCTCTGGCAGGAAATCCCGCGATTTAGGTGTGCGGAGTGATTAAAATAAACGTAATCCGGCGATTTGTGCACCCTAACCCACTTAATCGGCTTACCTTCAACAGAATTACCATCGGTATCCTGCAGAGGAGCGTGATTTTCGTCCACCGCCATGGCAGCACGAAGTCCGGCCAACTTAGGCGAGCCTTTCTTTATGCTGCTGTGACAATTCCAGCACGTATTTGCCGTCGGCACATTGGCATGCCCGGAATGCTCCACGAAGCTGTGACAATATCGGCAGTCCATCCCGAGCTGATTCGAGTGAAGATTGTGATCATAGTGGATCGGTTGGGTAGGTTGATATCCCACACGTTGCGCCTTGGGCGTAGCATAGTAAGTAATACCCGCTACCACACCGGCACCGACTGCTCCGAGGCAAACCGCAATTTTCAACGGCATTAAATTTGCCCAACGAGGAAAGAAATTAGCCATCGCTGGGCGGGTTTTAGGAGCTTGTGAAATTTTTCACAAGCTCTATTTGTGAAAAATTTCACAAAGTTTGAGAGACCCGCAAAATTGAGGCTTTACGAGCTAAAACCACCCCCCCGATCGGAGCACGAATTCTCACAAAATAGCCCGATTTCAGTCCACATAATCCCCCCGAAAGAATCAAAGAGACAAAACCAGTCATTTCACCCATTTCGCGAATGGAATCTCTTTATTCACGAGGAAAGGGCATATTGCGTCATCTTAGCGCTCCCGCTTCGTCCGAACCCCCGGTTTCGCTTGAATCTCGAGGTAAATACCCTTCCATTCCGCAGCCAAGGCCTGATCGATCGCCTTACCAATCTCCTTTTCATGCAAGGATTGAGCATTTTCAGAGCTTCCCCCCTGTCGGCAATCGAAATCCCAGAAATCCACGCCCTCGGGCAATTCCTTACTCCGCTCCCGCTTGAGATACTTGCGCACCTCCGACTTGATCTTATCGGCAAGGCGGGGCGGCTTGTGATTACTCGCCTCCAAGGAGAAAAATTTCTTCATGCCCGACTTGTTGCCGACCACGACCGGAATGTCTAGCCTCCCGATGGGAAGAATATGCTGAGACTGCTGTTTCTTTCGATCCCATCCCTGTTTTCGAACCCCTTTCCCGTCGCACCTTCGCCCAAGGTCTCCGGGGGAAATACGCCGTCTCAACTGCAAGCCTCTGCTACGCACCTGTTTTCCCTAAAACGGCCAGAGACTCTTGATGGCGCCTTTGAAAACTCCGCTTTTGGCCTCACCTTTTTCCTCATCGAGAATTTGAGCGTAGCGGATTAGGCCGAGGGCGGTGGCGTATTGAGGGTCTTTGAAGTAGGCATGCACACCGCTAACATCCGGTTGTTCCGGCTTATAGGCGGGGATGCCGAAGACTTCTGAGGCGAGTTCACCAATGCCCCGCATCTGACTCGTTCCGCCGGTGAGAAAGACTCCCGTTCCCACTTCCCTGAGCGCGCCTTTGGGAAGGCGCTCCAGGACAATCTCAAAAGTCTCTTCCAGACGCCCGCGAATGACGTCGTTAAGCAATTGACGTTTAATTTCCACAGCGGGCGCTCCTTGCTCGTCATCAACTTTCACCACGCCCACCGAGTGCGCAGGATCAGCGGAGGAATGGCCCTCGGCAATCTTCACTTTCTCGGCTTTGGTAAATGGAATATGCGTCACGAGGTGAATGTCATTGCTAACGTGATTCCCCCCAACCGGAACACAACCCGAGGCCGCAATCGAGCCGTCGAGATAAAGAACATAGTCGGTGGTCTCTCCTCCGATATCGATCACTAGGGCGCCGTCCTGCTTGCGCTCGGCATTCAAACAGATCTGGGCCGAAGCAATGGGAGCAAAGACAATATCATCGACTTCAAGAGGAATCTCCCGGACGCATTTGATGCTGTTCTGAATGCGGGTCCGCACGCCGTGAACAATGTGATAGTCCGCCTCGAGGGTCCGTCCCAGCAATCCATACGGCTGCGTGGTATGCGTTTGGCCGTCAAGAGTGTAATGCCGCGAAAGATGATGGAGGTAAACATGATCACTCGCGATCGCGATGTCACGGGCGATTTCTCGGACCTCATCCAAGTGGCTGCGGTCCACCCCTTGTTCATCGTCGGGAAGACGGAAGGTTCCCGTGTTATTGACACCCTTGGTGTGAGTACCCGTCACCGCGAGAAAAACACTCTTGATGACAACGTCACTAACATCCTCCGCCGCAAGCAAAGCCGCTTTCACGCAGGCCCTCACTTGCTTATAATCGGCAATCTCCCCTTTCCGCACTCCGGCGGAACGGGTCTCGCCCAAACCGAGAATTTTCGCTGACTCGTCCGGTTTAATCTCTGCCACAACCATCACGGTCTTGGTCGAACCAATCTCCAGACCTACATGAATTTTTGAACGCGCCATTGTTCGATTTCAACTTAAAGCTCATCCCGATACATGACGGGAACGAATCTATCCGGAATGAGGTTTACTGATTTCAACTCCCTGCCCTTGGACCGGGCATGGGCAACAAGCTTGGTAAGCTTTTGGAGCTGATGTTCCTGCTTGTAATAAGAAAGAGTAACAATGGTTTTTCCGAGGGTCATCATTTCGAGGGTAATCTCGTCCTTCACAATGACCCAGGCCGGACGCTCCGAGCCCTCCATTGAAGCGGATGCCAGATTCACCAGATCCAAGGCGTATTGCAGCCCCTCATGTTTGATCTTCTGCCCTTCCATGATCTCGTGATCCTCGGCTTGCAAAACACGAATCACCGGAAGTCGCTCCGCAAAATCCCAGAGTGTCTGTGAAGCACATTTGAATGGCACCCCGGCTTCATCGATCAACAAGCCCGCAGCGCGATCGCGCTGCACGATGCCGAGTTGATCACAATCCAACCAAGCGACCGGAGTCCGCTCACTCACTTCGATTTTTAAAGTCCCCGGAAGTCGCCGAGTTACGCGCGCTTCGGTGGTCTCGGGGAGATTTCTCAAGGTTTTCTCCAACTCGCCGGTATCAAGGGCAAAAATACTGGCATCTAAATCCAAACCCGTGGTGGCCACGATCCGGCTATGGGTTAAAAACCGGGGAGCCTCGCCCTCGAAATCAGTCAGGGGCACTTCCTTAATCCCGAACTCCTCCGTGTTTCTTACAAAGAGCTCTTCCCAGCCAAGACGACCGGCAAATCCCAGTGCCATCACCGTCATCAGTATCAGACCAAGTTTCATGAACCGGCCTCCCAGCTTGAGGAAGTCGAAGAACAGAATCCGAGGTGATTGCACCTTCAGGGCAAGCATGCGGTCACGCGATTCGCGGGTGCGGCGTCTCGATGTGCGGCGTTGAAACATGGGGTCTACTCTAGGTTCGGGCGCCGAGAGAAATCTCGGCGATCCTTACGCAAAGTTCGCCAAATGAAAGCCCCGCCTCCCTCCCAGACATTGGTAAAAGGCTGGTTTCGGTCATTCCGGGAATAGTATTGGCTTCTAAGACGTAAGGATCTCCTAACGAATTTAACAACACATCCACCCGCGAGTAAACCTCAATTCCCAGCGCATCGTGAGCTTTCTTCGCAGCAGCCTTCACAGTGCCCTCTTCCTCGGTCGTCAGAGCCGCCGGACAAACATACTGGCTGCCCCCCGATTTGCCGCTCAACCACGGGTATTTCGTGGCCATATCATACCATTCTCCGACCGGAGGAATGATCTCCACCACCGGAAACACCTCCCCGTCGATCACAGTCACGGTCAATTCCCGACCCTCCACAAATTCCTCCACGAGAAGATGTTTGTCGAATTCCGCGGCATACTCCATCGCAGCAAGAGCCTCTTCCTCGGTCTTCACGATCCGAATCCCCACGCTCGACCCCTCCCGGGGCGGCTTAACCACAAATGGCACCGGCATTTTCGGCAAACGAACTCCTTCAGAGCAATCGACCATCTCCGAAGCGGGCGTCGGGACATTTTCCGCCACAAAACGCTGCTTGCTTAGATCCTTGTCAAAAGCGACTTCACTCGTCTCCGTCCCCGCTCCGGTATAGGGAATTTTTAATCCCTCCAGATACCGTTGCAGTCCCCCGTCCTCTCCAAAAGTTCCGTGGATGACATTAAACACCAAACCCGTCTCTTCAGGAATCTCCGGCGTTTCATCGACCGCTTCGACGCCCACCGCCTGGTATCCCTGATCCGTGAGGGCTTTCAGGACAGCCTTCCCGGAGGCAAGAGAAACATCCCGTTCTGTTCCCGGACCGCCCATCAGGACGGTAATCAATAAATCGCGATCCAATTTCATCTGCGCCGAATCTCTCTCTTAAAATCTCATCTTTCAATTTTCAATTCTCCTATTTCAATAGCGCCACCAGATGGCCGCACCTTCTCTTTATCGTCGACCCGACCGATTCCTCTACCTCGGACTCGTGATCTATCTCCTCACTTTCGGCTGGAAATGGCTTAACGGCATCTCTCTCGGCGACTCGATTCAGGATGACAATTTCTCCTTCTACCTCGTCCGACTCCCCGCCTTCCCCTTCGTTGCGATCCTGCTCACGCAGGTCATCTTTAATCAATTTCGGTGTTCTCGTCTTGCCATCATCCTCGCACTTATCATGATCCCCGCTCTGCCAATTGCCACTTATCTCACTGCTCAATAATCAATCTGCTACTCCTATGCGTCTCACCACTCTTTTACTCACCCTCTCCACGGCTCTGGCTTTTAGTCAGAAACCCAACATCGTCATCGTCATCACCGATGACCAAGGCTACGGCGATCTCGGCTGCCACGGCAATCCTGTCATCAAGACGCCCCACATTGACAAGCTCCACGACGAATCAACCGTCCTCACCGACTACCACGTTGCTCCGACCTGCTCACCGACCCGTGCTGCGCTTCTCACCGGTCACTGGACCAACCGCACCGGCGTCTGGCACACCATTCAGGGCCGCTCGATGATTCGTGAAAACGAAGTAACCCTCGGGCAACATTTCTCCTCCGACTACGCCACCGGCATGTTCGGCAAATGGCACCTCGGCGACAACTACCCTTACCGTCCCGAAGATCGCGGCTTCACCGAAGTCTACCGCCACGGCGGCGGCGGCGTGGGACAAACTCCCGACCTCTGGGACAACTCCTACTTCGACGGAAACTACTTCCACAATGGCAAGATCGTTCCCGCCAAGGGATTCTGCACCGACGTTTTCTTCAACAAGGCCAACGACTTCATCAAGACAAACGCCACAGCGAAAAAGCCCTTCCTGGCTTACATTTCCCTCAACGCGCCACACAGCCCGTTTCATTGCCCGCAAAAGTATCTCGATCTTTATAAAGACCAGGAGGACAAGATCGCGGCCTTCTTCGGTATGATCACCAACATCGATGAGAACGTCGGCAAAACTCGTAAACTCATCAAAGAACTCGGTATTGAAGAGAACACCATCTTCATCTTCACCACCGACAACGGAACCGCCACCGGCCGCAATATCTTCAACGCTGGCATGAGAGGCGGAAAAGGATCAGAATACGACGGAGGACACCGGGTCCCCATGTTCGTCCATTGGCCCGCTGCTGGACTCAACCAACACCGCAAGGTCGACACCCTCTCCCACGCAGTCGATCTCGTCCCCACTCTTCTCGACGTCTGCGAAGTCTCCAACAAAGGCGATATCAAATTTGATGGTCTTTCACTCAAGAACCTCTTCGATTCTGACGCGAGTATCGAGTGGCCCGACCGCTACCTTGTCACCGATTCCCAACGTGTTGTCGATCCCGTCAAATGGCGAAAGTCCGCCGTGATGTCCCAGCAATACCGACTCATCAATGGCAAGGAACTCTACGACATTAAAGCCGATTCCGGTCAAAAGAAAGACATCGCCAAGAACAAGCCAAACCAGGTCAAAAAGATGCGAGCCTTCTACGACGCCTGGTGGTCAGAGCTTAAGCCGACCTTCGCACAAACTACCGAGATCTATCTCGGCCATCCCGACCACCCGTCTGTCACCATGACCGCACACGATTGGCTCAATATTTCCCCACCGTGGAACCAAGGGCACATCCGCAAAGGCCAGGGAGCACAGACAAAACAGTTCGGCGGTCACTGGGCCGTCAAGGTTCTCAAGGAAGGAACCTACAAAGTCTCTCTCCGTCGCTGGCCCACCGAAGCCAACCACCCTATCACCGCCTCACTTCCTCCAGGTAAAGATGTCCCCGGAGCCTCTAAAGCCTTCCGCGCTAACGATGGAGTCTCTCTCAAGATGACCACCGCCTCCCTCCGCATCAACGGCAAGGAAATTGCCTCCAAGCCGGTCGGTGAAAAAGACGCCGTCATTACCTTTACAGCCACACTCACCAAAGGCTCCCACGCCCTCGCTCCCGTCTTCATTTCCGAAAAAGGAGAAACCGGAGCCTTCTACTGCATCGTGGAAGCCCAGTAACACGCTGAAACGCCGGGCTCCAGCTCGACTCTCACATTAACAGGCCCAATTGTTCATACGTCCATCTAGAATATGCTCGCATTTTCAACCTGCTGGAACAACGCCCGCCACACTGATGGCGAGCACATGATCAACGAAATCCTCGAACTAGGTTTCGACACCATGGAGCTTTCCCACGGCATGACCGTAGCCAAGCTCCCCGGGATCCAGCGGGCCTTCGATGCCGGTCGCTTCAATTGTGTTGGCGTGCACAATTACTTCCCCTCGCCCACCGAGATCATGATCGATGCACCTGACGCGTATCAATACTCTGCCAACCACCCGCCGGAGCGCTCCCGCGCCCACAGTGAAACGCTCAAGACCCTCAAAATGGCCGAACGCTTCGGCGCCAGCTATGTCGTCCTGCACATGGGTTCCATCCCCAACATGCCCCACCGCGATTGGACCAAGCTGCTCATGCAAAAACTCATAAAAGGAGAGCAACTCTCCGACCAATACGCCGACAACAAACTCGCCGCGGTCCAGCGACGTGAAAAAAGCGGCCCCAAGTATTACAAACGTGCCATTGATGTTCTCGAACGCCTCATCGAACCAGCCAAGCAAGCCGGTGTTGTTCTCGCCGTTGAGTCACGCTCCAAATACGAAGACGTCCCCGACGAAAGAGAAATGGTCGCCCTTCAAGAACACTTCTCGGACTGCCCGCAAATCGGCTACTGGCACGACTTCGGCCACGTTGGCCTGAAGCACAATCTCGGCCTCCTCGATCACGACCAGTGGCTCGCCAAGATGGAACCCTATCTGATTGGCGCCCACCTGCACGACGTGCAATGGCCCGACCGCGACCACCGCGTCCCTCTCACCGGCAGCCTGCCTTACGACCAGCTTCTCAAGCACTTCAAACCTGAGATGCCTCTGACCTGGGAACTCTCGCCGACCCGCCAGACCAAGCAGATCGAGAATGCAGTGAAACTCTGGCGCGCCAGGTATCCCGAAACTCTCAAGGAGCCTGCGAAGTAAGATCACCCACCCGCTCAAAAATACCACCGCCCAACAAGCGACCGCCTTCATAAAAGGCACAAATCTGTCCTGGCGTCAGCGCCCGTTGTGGCCGCGAAAATTCCACCTCAAGCTTCCCTTCGTCGGTTTTCTGCACGGTGACAATTTCTCCCTTCGCTCGATAACGTGGCTGCGCTTCCACCCTCCCCCCTGTCACAGCTTCGCCCAACCACGACAGCGACCCCACGGTGCACTTCGAAGTATAAAGCCCCGACGTCGTTGTCTCATCCCAACCCACTACGAGTTGGTTTTTCTCCGGAATTTTCCCCACCACGACATAAGCCATCCCCTCACGTGGCGACGCCACGCCATGTCCTTTCCGCTGACCCATGGTGTATAGATGCAAACCATCATGCCGCCCCATCACCGCGCCATCGAGATCAACAATCTCGCCCGGTGAATCCGGAACGTAATGCCGCAGAAAATCACTCATTTTGATATTCCCAATAAAACAAATCCCCTGGCTATCCTTCTTTTCCGCCGTCGGCAAATTGAATCGACGGGCCACTTCGCGCACCTCCGGCTTGAGCATTTCGCCCGCCGGGAAGCGTGCGTGCTTTGCCTGAAACTGCGTCATCATTGCCAAAAAATACGATTGGTCCTTATTCGGGTCAGCCCCCCGCAACAAATCCGCCGGGCCATCCTTACGCACTCTCCGGCGGACATAGTGCCCCGTTCCCACCGCCTCAAATCCCTGTTTCAACGCATAATCGAGAAAGACTCCGAATTTCATCTCCCGATTGCACATCACATCCGGATTCGGCGTAATTCCCTCACGATATCCTTCCAACAGGTAATCAACAATCCGCTCACGATACTGGACGATCAAATCCACCACGCGAAACTCAATCCCGAGCGTCTTCGCCACCGCGTGGGCATCATCCAGATCACTTTCCCAGGGACAATCTCCCGGCAGCCCTTCCTCATTGATCCAGTTCTTCATATAGCCACCCACGACTTCGTGTCCTTGCTCGATGAGCAAAGCTGCTGCCGCCGAGGAATCCACCCCGCCTGATAGTCCGACCATGATCCGCGCCACAAACAAAACCTACCGCTCCCGCGCATTTTTCAAAGTTCAGAGTTCAATCTTCAGAATTCCATGTTCATGGTTCAGCCGTGGCCGACGAAGAAACTAGGAAAACCGAAGAGCAAGCAGCCCGCTCACCCTTCGCCGGATGTCTCATTCTCATTGTGATGGGACTCGTCATTCTCGTGCTGATCTCGTCAGCTGCTTACTTTCTCAAGAAGCAAACCAGCTCATTTATGGAATTCACCGAGGAAGAAGCCAAACCCACGCCCGTCCTCAAGCTTGAAGGCCGCGAGCAGGCCGTCAACTCCCTCTCAAACCGCCTCCGGCATTTTGCTCACGAAATTGAAAACAAGCGCGCTGCCGAAATCGAACTCTCGGCCGAGGACCTCAACCTCGCCGTAGCTCAATTCGACGACCTCAAGAACTTCCGCGGACAACTTTCCATCGAATCAATCACGCCCGATCTCATCTCCGGCCTAATCCACTTTCCACTCAGTTCGACCCAAGAACTCCCCGAATTTATCTGTTCCCTCCTCAGCATCGAGCGACGCGAAAATAATATTAACGGCACTTTCACTGCCAAACCTCTCCTCACCTCTGGAAAACTCATCTTCAACCTAGAAACCCTCACTCCATTCAAGGGGGAAATGCCCGAAGCCTTCTTCGAGGGAATCTCCCGCATCATGATCTCCGGTGAGCTCAAGGAAGAAGACGCCCTCCAGCTCCAGCTCAACAAACTCACAGGCGCCTCATTGAAGAACGGATTCTTCGTTCTGGCCTACTCTCCCGACGCCACGCCACCCGATGCCCTCATCGAATCCGACAAACTGGCAGATAAAGCCAAGCAATTTGCTGCCCTCGGCGCCGTCATTCTCATCCTCTCGATGATCCTCCTCTTCATCATCCTGAGCCGCCGTCGCAAAGCAAAACGGGAAGGAAATTAAGACTGGACCAAAAAGATTGTAGATTGGTCTCTTTTCAGGCGTAATTCCACTCATGTTGAAAACCAGTCTCACTCTGGCCGCCATTATGACCATGGCCGCCCACGGTAATCCCGCCAAAGCCCCAGCCAAGAAAGACGCGCCTGTCGCGAAAAAAGAAGCCAAGGCCGCTCCTGCTAAAAAGAAGGAGGGGGCCAAGAAAGCCCCGGAAAAGCCCAAGAATTCCAAACTCGAACAAGCTCGGAAGGATCAGGAAGAGCTGACCCTTCACAACGCTCTCGCCGCCGAGAAATCAAAAAACGAGACCAACGACCTCCGCGCAGAACTGGCCGTCCTGAAACTCGAAAAAGAAATCCTCACCGAGAAGCTTGCCCTCGCCACCATCAAGGAGTCTTCCAAATCTGCCGACGCCATTTCCAAGTTCATGGCGGAAAAGGAAAAGCTCACCCGTGAAGCTGCCCTCGCCAAACTTGAAGCCGACAAACTAGCCAGCGAAGTCAAAGCCCTCCAGGCCGCCTCTTCCCTCAAGACAAGCGCCCTCCAAGCGGAGATCTCCGAAATAGAAGCCAAGGAGAAGCGTGAGAACTACGCCAATGCTACTCCGGAGTATCTCGCAAATCCCCTCCTCAAGAATGGCACCCTCGTCGTCTCCGACCGCCGCATTCCTTTCAATGGACCAGTCACCTCACGCCTCGCGGACCAAGTCACCACGCGCATCAATTATTTCAACAACAAGGACCCGAAGAAGCCCATCTTCATCGTCATTGATGACTCACCCGGCGGATCTGTCATGGCCGGCTACCGTATCCTCAAAGCAATGGAAGGCTCGGAAGCTCCCGTCTATGTAGTCGTGAAATCCTTCGCTGCCTCCATGGCTGCCTGCATTACTACCCTGGCCGAGAAATCTTACGCCTATCCCAATGCCGTCATCCTTCACCACCAGATCAGTCAGACCTTTATGTTCTCAAGCTTGAACCTCACCGATCAAAAGGAAAACTACGAAGACATGAAGAAATGGTGGGCCCGCCTTGCTGATCCCATTTCCCAGAAAATGGGCATCACCTCCGACGAGTTCATCGAAATGATGTACAACAAAACCAAGTCCGGAGACTGGACCGAATTCGGTGACGACGCCAAAAAACTCAAGTGGGTCGACAACGTCGTCGAGCGTATCCACGAAACCTCGCTACTCAAAAATCCCGATGCCAAGAAGCCGGTCGCAACCGTCACCCGCACCACCGAAGCAGGGGTCACGTCAAGACCCGACGGACTCGTTCCTGCCATCGACGACAAAGGAAACCCTTACCTGATCCTTCCCCGTCGCAACCCGAAGGACGTTTACCTCATGTATAACCCCGACGGCTACTACCGGTTTAAGTAGGCCCGCCTCATCATTTTCAACAAGCCCGGCCTCACACGCCGGGCTTTTTTATCAACAGAGCCACGGCGCCCTCGTCGCTTCTCAACCAAGCGCTATCGAGGGTGGGCTTCCAGCTCGTGAATTTCCCTTGATGATTTCCGACTCAAGCGATTCCATCGCACCCCTATCCAACAAAGAGCCGACTTAATCGGCCCCTCTGCGGGCGGCTCACTGCCGAAACAATCATTTCTGTGGACTTTATTCGTCTATCGGGGAGTCAAAATCTTCCAGTCTTGACGTATTTGGGGTTTTTCTTGCCGTCATTCCGGCCTAAAATCTGCTCCATGATTTCCGCAACTCACAGAACCAGTGGGGAAATTAGAAATTTCACGTACTAAGTTACACTCTTCACGCCATCATGAGCCTGTATTCGGACTACATTAAAGAAATCGAGGATCGCAAAGATCAAGAACTGCACCCCAAACCCATCGACAGCGGTGAGTTGGTGGCCGAAATCATCGCGCAAATCAAAGACTCCGGCAACGAGCACCGCGAAGACTCCCTTAATTTTCTCATCTACAACACCCTGCCCGGCACCACGAGTGCGGCGGTCGAAAAAGCTACCTTTCTAAAGGAGATCATTCTGGGCAGCTCCGTCATCGAAGAAATCTCCCCGGCTTTTGCCTTCGAACTCCTCTCCCACATGAAGGGCGGCAAGTCAATGGAGGTTCTTCTCGACCTTGCCCTCGGCGACGACGCCTCCATCGCCGCCCAAGCCGCCGACGTCCTCAAAACCCAAGTATTCCTCTACGATGCTGACATGGAGCAACTCGCCGCCGCCTTTAAGGCGGGCAATGCCGTCGCCAAGGATCTCCTCGAAAGCTACGCCAATGCCGAGTTCTTCACCAAGCTTCCCGAAATCCAGGAGGAAATCCAGATCGTCACCTACATCGCCGGCGAAGGCGACATCTCCACCGACCTCCTCTCTCCCGGCAATCAGGCCCATTCCCGCTCCGACCGCGAGCTCCACGGCAAGTGCCTCATCTCTCCGGACGCCCAACAGGAAATCGAAGCTCTCAAGCGCCTCCACCCCGGCAAGAGTGTCATGCTCATCGCCGAAAAAGGCACCATGGGCGTCGGTTCCTCCCGCATGTCCGGCGTGAACAACGTCGCCCTCTGGACCGGCAAGCAAGCGAGTGAATACGTTCCCTTCGTCAATTTCGCCCCCATCGTAGCAGGAACGAATGGCATTTCCCCCATCTTCCTCACCACCGTCGATGTCACCGGCGGCATCGGCCTCGATCTGCAAAACTGGGCCAAAAAGAAAGACGCCGAAGGGAACACCGTTCTCGACGACGAAGGCGAAGCCATCCTCGAACAAACCTACTCCGTCGAAACCGGCACCGTCCTCACCATTAACACGAAGACTCAAAAACTCTACCGGGGCGACACCGAGCTGATCGACATTTCCAAGGCCCTCACCCCTCAAAAGGAGGAGTTCATGAAAGCCGGCGGCTCATACGCCATCGTCTTCGGCAAGAAGCTCCAGAGCTTCGCCGCCTCCACTCTCGGCTCCGAGGCGCCCGTCGTCTTCGCGCCATCCAAGGAAATCTCCCACGAAGGACAAGGCCTCACTGCCGTTGAAAAAATCTTTAATCGCAACGCCGTCGGGACTACCCCCGGGCTCACTCTGCACGCCGGCTCCGACCTCCGCGTCAAGGTTAACGTCGTGGGTTCCCAGGACACCACTGGCCTGATGACGATGCAGGAGCTCGAAGCCATGGCCGCCACCGTCATTTCTCCTGTCGTTGATGCAGGTTACCAGTCCGGCTGTCACACCGCGTCCGTTTGGGACAAGAAAGCCCAAGCTAATATCCCAAAGCTCATGTCTTTCATGAATAAGTTCGGCATGATCACCGCGCGTGACCCCGAGGGCGACTACCACGCCATGACCGACGTCATTCACAAAGTCCTCAACGACCTCACCGTGGACGACTGGGACATCACCATCGGCGGTGACTCCCACACCCGAATGTCCAAAGGAGTCGCCTTCGGCGCGGACTCCGGCACCGTGGCCCTCGCCCTCGCCACCGGCGAAGCCAGCATGCCAATCCCCGAGTCGGTCAAAGTCACCTTCAAGGGAACTCTGAAAGACCACATGGACTTCCGTGACGTCGTCCACGCCACGCAATCCCAGATGCTCGATAAATTCGGCGGCGACAATGTCTTCCAGGGCCGCATCATCGAAGTCCACCTCGGCACTCTACCCGCCGATCAGGCCTTCACCTTCACTGACTGGACTGCTGAAATGAAAGCCAAGGCTTCCATCTGTATTTCTCAGGACGAAACCCTCATCGAATCTCTCGAGATCGCCAAAGGCCGCATTCAAATTATGATCGACAAGGGCATGGACAACGAAGGCGGCGTCCTCCAGGGACTCGTCAACAAGGCCAACAAGCGCATTGCTGAGGTCCAGTCCGGCGAAAATCCTCCCCTCACTCCTGATGCCACAGCCAACTATCACGCCGAAGTGGTTGTCGACCTCGACGAGATCGTCGAGCCCATGATTGCCGACCCCGACGTCTACAACGACGACGTCTCCAAGCGATACACCCACGACACCATCCGCGAGCTTTCCTTCTACGGCGGCGATAAGAAAGTCGACCTCGGGTTCGTCGGTTCCTGCATGGTCCATAAAGGAGACCTCAAGATCGTTTCCCAAATGCTCCGTAACCTCGAAGCGCAGAACGGCGAGGTTAAGTTCAACGCCCCCCTCGTCGTGGCCGCGCCGACTTACAATATTATCGATGAACTCAAAGCCGAAGGCGACTGGGACATCCTACAGAAGTATTCCGGCTTCGTCTTCGACGACAACGACCCCAAAGGCGCCGCCCGCACAGAATACGAAGATATGATGTATCTCGAGCGTCCCGGCTGCAATCTCTGCATGGGCAACCAGGAAAAGGCCGCCAAAGGCGACACCGTTATGGCCACGTCCACCCGCCTCTTCCAAGGCCGCGTCGTGGAAGACTCCGAGCGCAAGAAAGGAGAATCCCTCCTTTCCTCCACCCCAGTGGCCGTCCTTTCCGCCGTCCTCGGCAGAACCCCAAGCTTTGAGGAATACAAAGCGGCCGTGGAAGGGATCAAGCTCA